>DATIZS010000029.1:0-9603 GCA_035516955.1 Rhizomicrobium sp. | reverse complement strand
GACCGGCGAAGCCTGATCCTCTTCGCGGGCTATCAGGCGGGCGGCACGCGCGGCGCCGCGATGCTGGCGGGCGCGGAGAGCATCAAGATCCACGGCCAATATATTCCCGTGCGCGCCGAGATCGCCGAGCTCACCATGCTCTCGGCCCATGCCGATGCCGGCGAGATCATGGCGTGGCTCAAGGGCTTCTCGCGCGCGCCGAAGATGACCTTCGTGACCCATGGCGAGCCCGCGGCGGCCGATGCGCTGCGCCATCGCATCGCGGAGGAATTGGGCTGGCCCGCCCTTGCGCCCGAGCATCGGGCGGAGTTCGATCTCGCATGAGCGGCGAGATTCCCCTTGGCCATCATCCGCTGAAGGCGCGCAGATTCGGCATCGAGACGCTGCACGAAGCCCATGTCTTCATGCGCAAAGACAATCCGGTCTGCAAATCGGAAGGCTTCGCCTCGCACAACCGCGTGCTGCTGACGCATGGCGCAAATTCGCTGATGGCGACGCTTTATCAGGTGGCGCCCGAAATGCTCGGCATCGACGAGGCGGGCGTCTCCGAATGGGCCTGGCAATATCTCGCGCTCGCGCCGGGCGCGCTCGTGACCGTCAGCCATCCTCCGCCGCTCGAATCCATGAGCCATGTGCGGAGCAAAGTCTATCGCCACCGCATGAGCGCGCACGGTTTCTCCGCCATCATCGCCGATGTGGAAGCGCGCCGCTATTCCGACATCGAGCTTGCGGCATTCGTCACGGCCTGCGCGGCCGAGCCGCTCGATCTGGCCGAAATGCGCGGGCTCACCGACGCGATGGTGAATGCGGGCGAGCGGCTTTCCTGGAACAGGACGCCGGTCGTCGACAAGCATTCGGTGGGCGGCCTGCCCGGCAACCGCACGACGCCCATCGTGGTCGCGATCGCGGCGGCCGCGGGATTGACCATCCCCAAAACCTCGTCGCGCGCGATCACCTCCCCTTCGGGCACCGCCGACATGATGGAGACGCTGGCGCCCGTCGAGCTCGACATCCGGTCCATGCGCCGCGTGGTGGAGACGGAGGGCGGCTGCATCGTGTGGGGCGGCGCGGTCAGGCTTTCGCCCACCGACGACATCCTGATCGGTGTCGAGCGCGTGCTCGATCTCGATGCCGAGGGCCAGCTCGTCGCTTCCATATTGTCGAAGAAGATCGCGGCGGGTTCGACGCATCTCGTGCTCGATCTGCCGGTGGGGCCGACGGCGAAAATCCGCAGCCACGAAGACGCGAAGAAACTTTCGCACAGCCTGGTGCGCGTGGCGCAGGAATTCGGGATCGAGGCGCGCGCCATCCTGAGCGACGGGCTTCAGCCGGTGGGGCGCGGCATCGGCCCCGCGCTCGAAGCGCGCGACGTGCTTTCGGTCCTGAAGAACGAGGCGAACGCGCCGGAGGATCTGCGCGAGCACTCGCTGCTGCTCGCCGGAAATCTTCTGGAGCTCGGCGGCATCGCCAACGGGCGCATGATGGCGGCGGAGATTCTCGCAAACGGCAAGGCTCTTGCGAAATTCCAGCGCATCTGCGAGGCGCAAGGCGGCATGCGCGAGCCGCCCATCGCGCCCCATACCCATATCGTCAGCGCGGACCGCACCGGCATCGTCGATCGCATCGACAACCGGCGGCTTTCCAAGGTCGCCAAGCTCGCGGGCGCGCCCGACGACAAGGCGGCCGGCCTCGAAATCCATGTGCGGATCGGGGCGCGCGTGGCGGAAGGCGAGCCGGTCTATACGATCCATGCGCAATCGCCGGGCGAGTTGAATTACGCGCTCGGTTTTGCGCAGGCCAATCGCGACATCGTGGGGATCGCGCTCTGATGGCGAAATCGCTTCTTTTCGCGCTTCCCGGCAACGAGGCCATGGCCGCAGCACTGTCCGAAGCGGCGGGCGCGGATCTGGGCGCGCTCGATATCCATCGCTTTCCCGACGAAGAAACGCATCTGCGTTTCGAAACCGATCTGCGCGGGCGGCGCGCGATTTTCGTCTGCACGCTCGACCGGCCGGACGCGAAATATCTGCCGCTCGTCCTCGCCGCCGCCACCGCGCGCGAGCTGGGCGCCGAGCGTGTGGGGCTGGTTGCGCCCTATCTCTGCTATATGCGCCAGGACAAGCGTTTCACGGAAGGCGAGGCGGTGAGCGCGCGCCTTTTCGCGGGCGAAATCTCGCGCCATTTCGACTGGCTCGTCACCGTCGATCCGCATCTGCACCGGCTGCACGCGCTGTCGGCGATCTACAAAATCCCGGCGAGAGCCGTGCATGCGGCGCCGCTCATTTCCGAATGGATCGAACGCGAAATCGAGACGCCCGTCGTGATCGGGCCGGATGCGGAAAGCGCGCAATGGGCGGCAAGTGTGGCCGAGGATGCGCATGCGCCCTTCGCCATCCTCGAGAAAACCCGCCGCGGCGACCGCGAGGTGCGCGTGCACCTGCCCGATGCGGCGCGCTTTGCCGGTCACACGGCGGTCCTGGTGGACGACATCATCTCGACCGGCCGCACTATGGCGGAAACGGTGTCGCATCTCCGCGCCGCGGGCCTTGACGCGCCCGTCTGTATCGGCGTGCATGGCGTCTTCGCGCCCGGCGCGCTCGAGGGGCTGAAGAAGGCGGGCGCAGGCACGATCGTCACCACCAACACCATCGCCCATCCCACCAACGCCATCGACGTCACCGGTTTGATCGCCCAATCCATGAGGACCATGCCATGAAGCACGCCGTCATCCTTGCCCACCCCAATCCGAAAAGCTTCAACGCGACCATTGCCAATGCCTATGTCAAGGCGGCGGTCGCGCACGGGCACGAAGCGCGGCTGCGCGATCTCTATGCCATGGATTTCGATCCGCGGTTGAAAGCGAGCGAGATTCCGGGGCCCAAGGGCTTCGCGCCGGCCAAGGACGTGGCCGCCGAGCGCAAATTCCTCAGCCTCGCGGACGTGTTCGTGTTCGTCTATCCGTTCTGGATCAATGCCGCGCCCGCCATCCTCAAAGGTTATATGGAGCGCGTCTTCGGCATGGGCTTCGCCTACAGACCCGGCAAGGGCGGCATCGAGCCGATGCTGACCGGCAAGAAGATGATCTCGTTCACCTCCTCGGGCGCACCCATCGAATGGGTGAAGAAGACGGGCGCCTGGGACGCGGCCCGCAAATTGTTCGACGAACATGCGAGCCTGATCACGGGGCTCACCGTGGTCGACCACATCCATTTCGGCAATGTCATTCCCGGCATGCGCGCCGATGTGGTAGAGCGTTGCGTAGCCAAGGTCGACGAGGCGGTCGCCAAATATTTCTGACCGGGAAAGGGATGGCATGTCGATCCGCAATCTCGATGCGATCTTCCATCCCAAATCGGTTGCGCTGATCGGCGCGAGCCCGAGGCCCCATTCGGTCGGCCAGGTCACGGCGCACAATCTGCTCGAAGGTGGATTTGCCGGCGCCATCATGCCCGTGACGCCCGCCCATGAGGCGGTCTCGGGCATGCTCGCCTATCGCGACGTGGCGAGCCTTCCGCTGGTGCCCGATCTGGCGGTGATCTGCACACCGCCCGACACCGTGCCCGGGCTGATCGCGGATCTGGCAAAGCGCGGCACGAAAGCGGCCATCGTCATCACCGCCGGCTTCATGGAGCTCGGCACGGCGCAGGGCAAGGCGCTGCAGCAGCAGATGCTGGATGCGGCGCGGCCGGCACTCCTGCGCATCGTGGGGCCGAATTGCCTGGGCGTGGTTTCGACGCCGTCCGGATTGAATGCGTCCTTCGGGCCGGTTGCGGCCAAGAAAGGCGGCATCGCGTTCGTGGCGCAATCGGGCGCGATGCTGACGACCGTGCTCGATTGGGCGAGCGCGCGCGGGCTCGGCTTCTCCCATCTCGTTTCGCTCGGCGACATGATGGATGTCGATTTCGGCGACATGCTCGATTATCTCGCCAATGACGGCGCCACGACTTCGATCCTGCTTTACATCGAGACCGTCACGCAGGCGCGCAAATTCATGTCGGCGGCGCGCGCGGCAGCCCGCGTCAAGCCGGTGATCGCGATCAAGGCGGGAAGACACGCCGAAGCGGCCAAGGCGGCGACCTCGCATACGGGCGCGATGGCGGGCGTCGATGCGGTTTATGATGCGGCCTTCCAGCGTGCGGGCATTTTGCGCGTGCAGGACCTTGACGAGATATTCGATGCGGTCGAGACGCTGGCCCAGCCGGTGAAACTTGCGGGCGACGGCCTCATCATTGTCACCAATGGCGGCGGGCTCGGCGTGCTGGCGACCGACGCGCTGCTCGACCGCGGCGGCAGGATGGCCGATCTACCGCCCGATATCCTCGCACGGCTCGACAAGCTTTTGCCGCCGACCTGGAGCCACGGAAATCCCATCGACATCATCGGCGACGCCACGCCCGAGCGTTATGCCGACACGATGAAGGTCCTGCTCGATACGCCGGCGGAGGACGCCATTCTCGTTTTGAATTGTCCGGTGGCGGTGGCCTCGAGCGAAGACGCGGCCGCCGCGATCGCCGATGCCATGCGGGGCAAGTCCAAACCCGTCTTCGCGAGCTGGCTCGGCTCCGACAGCGCCGAGGCCGCGCGCAAATCCTTCGCCGGCGCCGGCATTCCGGCCTACGACACCTCCGACAAGGCGATCAGCGGCTTCATGCATCTGGTGCGCTATCGGCGCGCCCAGCGGATCCTGATGGAAGCCCCGCCATCGGAGAATTTCACGCCCGACGAAACGGCCGCGCGCGCCGCGATCAAAGGCGCCGAAGGCTGGCTCGACGACAGCGCCATCCATCGATTGTTCGCGGCCTACGACATTCCTTCCGTGCGCTCCGAAATCGCGCGCGATGCGGGCGCCGCCGAGGCGATCGCGAAGAAATTCGGCACGCCCGTCGCGCTGAAGATCTTCTCGCCCGACATCACGCACAAATCGGATGTGGGCGGGGTGATGCTGAACCTCGACGCGAGCGAAGTGCGCGCCGCCGCCGAGACAATGTCCGCGCATGTCGCCAAACTGGCGCCGAAGGCCAGGATATCGGGTTTCCTGGTGCAGGAGATGGTCAAGCGCGCCAATGCCCACGAACTCATCCTCGGCATGACGGTCGATGCGCAATTCGGGCCCGTGCTGCTGTTCGGCCATGGCGGAACGGCCGCCGAGGTGATCGGCGATAGGGCGCTGGCACTTCCGCCCCTCAACCTCAATCTTGCCCGCGAGATGATGGCGCGCACGCGCGTGTTCAAGGAATTACAAGGCTATCGCGACACCCCGCGCGCCGATCTCGATGCGATCGCACTGACGCTGGTGAAATTGTCGGAGCTCGTTTGCGACATCGGCGAGATCGTCGATCTCGACATCAATCCGCTCTTGGCCGACGAGAACGGCGTCATCGCGCTCGATGCGCGGGTCAAGATCGCGCCCTCGCCCGCCCCCGCCGATGCGCGGCTTTCGATCTCGCCCTATCCGAAGGAACTGGAGCATGCCGAACCCGTTGCCGGGTTCGGTCCGTTGAGCCTTCGTCCCGTCAGGCCCGACGATGCGCCCGCCGTCGTGAACTTTTTTTCGCATCTCGCGGCCGAGGATGTTCGCCTGCGCTTCTTCACGCCGATGAGCGAGATGCCCCAAAAGCTCCTCGCGCGGCTCACCCAGATCGATTACGACCGCGAGATGGCGTTCCTCCTGCTCGACAAGACGAAGGATATTCTCGGCATCGGGCGGCTCGCGGCCGATCCCGACAATGCGCGAGCCGAATTCGCCGTCGCCGTGCGCAGCGATCTCAAGGGCCGTGGACTCGGGCTGCTTCTGATGCAAAGGCTGATCGCCTATGCCGAGGCGCGGGGGACCGGCGAGCTTTTCGGCGATGTGCTGGACGATAATGCGCGCATGCTTTCGCTTGCCCGCAAACTCGGTTTCGCCGCGGCGGCGCAGACCTCCGGCGTGACGCGCGTATCGATCGATCTGAAGAAAATGTAGCGGCGGAGCCCGGAAACGAGGGAGGGGCTGGCTGGAGTCTCCTGAGTCTCCGCCGCTTCGGGCCGGCACACGACGGCACCGGCTTGAACGCGACCTTAGCGCAGGCGGCGCGCGCCATTTTGATCTGGAACAAATTCGCCTAAGGGGTTTTCCCTAACCGGTTTCGGCACCCGCCGCGACTCATTTGCGTTGAATCAAACGGAGCCGATTTTTTGGTTCTAGATTGACCTTCGAACGCCCGGGAGGACGCCATGCCCGCCAAACCCCAACTCACCATCTCGCCCGAAAAGGTGAGCTACATCATCATGAAGGCCTATGAATTCGACGCCAAGGAAGAGGGCAGCGATCCCGACGAGGGCTCCAATGCCTCCGACGACCGCATGATCGATGTGCTGGAAGATACCGGCGATGACGCCACCGAAGACGAACTGAAAAGCTTCATCGGCGATCTGAACGTGGACGAACAGGTCGATCTCGTGGCGCTGGCCTGGCTCGGCCGCGAGGACAATACGCTCGCCGACTGGCCGGAATTGCGCGCCGAGGCCGCGCGCGCCCACAACAAGCGCACGGCCTCCTATTTGCTCGGCATGCCGCAGCTCGGCGATTATCTGGCGGGCGGGCTCGAGCAATTCGGCATTTCCTTCGAGGAGATCGAGCGCGAGGAATTCTGATGCCCTACGACGCCAACGCGGATCTGCCGGCGCCGGTGCGCAGCCATCTGCCGGCCCACGCCCAGACCATCTATCGCGAAGCCTTCAATCACGCCTATGCCGCGCATGCGGACGATCCCAGGCAGGAGGAAATCGCGCACCGCACCGCCTGGTTCGCGGTCAAGAGGAAATACGTGAAATCGGACGGCATGTGGGTGGCGCGCTGAGCGGGCCATGAGCGCCGACGCCGATTCGATCGAGCTGCAGGTGGAAGAGGCGGCGCAGCTTTTCAATACGCTCGATCCCTTCCCGTTCCGCGAGCGCGATCTCGACCGCGAGGCCGAGGAATTCATCGTCGGCTGGGCGCGCGAGCTTCCCCACAAGAAGCCGTTCCGCATCGTCATCCATTTGCCTGAAAGCGAGTGCAAACCCGGACTTGCCGAACAGTTGCGCGACGCGCTTTCGCGCTATTTCACCTATCGCGCCGACATGACCGGCCGCGACCTGAACGAGATGTTCCGGGTGGGGCGGCTGTCGCTCGCCATCGGCATCGCGGTTCTGGCGGCCTGCATCGTGACGGCGGGATTTGCCAGCCGGATGTTCGGAACGGGCGAGCTCGCGCGCTTCGTCAACGAAGGAATCATCATTCTCGGCTGGGTGGCGAACTGGCGGCCCATCGAGATCCTGCTTTACGACTGGTGGCCGCTGGTGAGACGTCGCAATCTCTATCGCAGGCTCGCCGCTTCGGAGATCGAACTGAAACCGCACGCCTAGCCGCGCGCGCGATGGGGCGCCTGTTCGCCGTCGGGCCCCGGTGTCTCCGACCAGAAGGCGAATACGCCCTCCACCGCGCCCGCCACGCGCGCAAGCCGATCGGCATCGAGGATGCGCACCGAACCGGGCTGGACATCGACGAGCCCGTCCTCGCGCAGCTGGCGCAGCATGCGGTTCACATGCACGCCGGTGAGCCCGAGCATGTCGCCGATTTCGGTTTGCGTCAGGGGCAATTGCGCGCTTTCGCCGCTGAGGAGCGGATAATGCCGCTTCACCCGCGTCACGATCTCCATCAGGAGATGGGCGATGCGTTCCAGCGCCGAGCGCCGGCCGACGCTCGTCAGATGTTCGGTGGCGAGCGTGTATTCGCGCCCGATGAATTGCAGGAAGGTTTCGCCATAGGCGGGAAAGCGCGCGCGCAGAGCGGCGGCGCGTTCGCGCGGGATGACGCAGAGCGAGGCGGAGGTCAGCGCTTCGGCCGAGCAGGTCGTCGCCGTGAGGCCGTCCGGCTCGATACCGAAAACATCGCCCGGCAGAAGCAGCGCGGTGATCTGGCGCCGTCCGTCGTCGAGCGATTGATAAAGCGCGACCCAGCCGGAAAGAACATTGTAGATGTCGCCCACCGGTGCGCCCTGCCGGTAAATCGTTTCATGCGGGCGCATGACGACGGTGCCGGAGCGCGCCGATTCCAGCGCGGCGAGCTCATGCGGCGCGCTCATCGCGCGGCAGATGTTGCGCGCGCGCGCCTGACAGAAACGGCAAACCTGCGAAGCCATGAACGGTCTCCTCCCCCCTATAGGAAAGCGCAAAGGAGCCAGCGCGATCTTGACGTGCATCAAGGCGGGCGGGCGCGTGGGATAGGGAGAAGTCCCTATGGAATCGCCAAAAAAAGCCCGGTTTTTCAGGGTTTTTTGAGGGTTCCGGCCGGCGAAATCCGCCAGACAATGGCGCCGCCCGCGCGCGTCGTGGCGAGCGTGAGCCCGCGATTATGCGCGGCGAGCGCGCCTTCCCACAGCGCATTCCAGGCACGGAACGGCGCATCCGATTCGAGTGCGATCCCGTCCATCAGACGCCAGCCATTCTGGGTGACGGTTGCGGATTCGATTTTCGCGTCTTCGCCCTGCGCCGAAGCGAGCGCGGCCAGATAGTTTGCGAAGCTTTCTGCGCTATCATCGGCGACGCCGAGAAGTGCTGCCGTTTCATCATAGAACTGCAAACCGATCAGCCGCGCCGCGCGGCCGACGAGCGCAAATGTTTCCTCCGCGCCGAAGAGCGACATCATCGTAGGCAGCATGGAGCGCACATATTCCATGGCATAGGAGCGCTCCACTTTGCGCAGACGTTCTTCAGGCCAGCTTGCGCTGTCGAGTTTCGGCGCTTTGGCGGGATCGAATGCGGGCGCGCGTTCATCGTGCACGAAACGCACGCGCTCCTCCGGCGAAAGATCGTGGTCGTATTCGTAATAATAACCTTCGAGGCCGGGATCGCCTTCGACCGTCTGGCCGCTGCAGACGAAACCGAGGCGCGGATTGCCGAGGCTCACGCCATTATGCCCATGCCAGCCATGCAGCATGGCTTCGTTCACTTCACGCGGGATTCCGCAAATCGCCGTTCCCTGCCAGATCCAGCGCGGCGGCGGATAGCGCACCCAGGCCTTGCGATCGGATTCATAGATGTATTCGGTCTTCACCCCGCCCAGCGCATTGGAGAAATAGTGGTATTGCGCGCAGGCGACCGCATGCGGCAGATGATCGAGGCCGAGTTTCTTCAAACCGGGCAGGAATTTTTCCAGATGCTGGCGGCGGAAATGCGCGAACATGAAATCGCGGCCGGGCCCGGCGCCCCGCTGGCTGACGAGCGTGAGCACCACGCCCGTCATCAGCGCGTTGTAGAGTTTGGAGATCGCTTTGTAGCCGGCCGTTTCTTCCATGCCGCAAGCCTAGCGCGGCAGCACGCTTTCGCCCATGAGAAACTCGTCGACGGCGCGCGCGCATTGCCGTCCCTCGAGGATCGCCCACACGACCAGCGACTGGCCGCGGCGCATGTCGCCGCAGGAAAAGACCTTGTCGACGGAGGTTTTGTAATCCTTCATCGTGGCCTTCACGTTGCCGCGGGCGTCGAGTGCCGCGCCCGATTGCGCGACGAGGCCCTGCTTGCGCGGGCCGACAAAGCCCATCGCCAGCAGCACGAGATCGGCCTTCAGTTCGAAACTGCTGC
>DATIZS010000028.1:0-3328 GCA_035516955.1 Rhizomicrobium sp. | reverse complement strand
ATTGTCGGCGTAAAGCACGGCTTGCCAACGCCCGCGCGTCCATCCCAATCGCAGATTCAGAAGACGGTAATTGCCCATGGCAGGCGTATTCTCGCCGAATCCCAGATGGGAGCTTCCGATATAATCGAAGCTCGCGCCCAGATAAGGCGTGCCGTATCGGCCCAACGGAATGTCGTAACGCGCCGACAGGCCCACGCTTGAATGCGGCGCGCCGGGAAGGCCCTCGCCGCTCGCATCGAGAAGCGGGTTTCTGTGCGAAAGCTTCGCGTTGTTCCAGAAGGCGTGCGCCTCCACGCCCAGATTGTCGATCGGCTGCGCGGCCAGATCGATCTCGGCGCCGAGATCGTCCACATCGCCGGCATTGAGAATGAAAAAGGCGCCGTCGGGTGCGATCTGATCGGTCTGCACATTGCTCCACAGCGCATAGAAGATCGCGCTGTTGGCCACCAAATCGCCCCCAAACAAAGAAAGCTTCGAGCCGATCTCGAAATTCCTGAGGCTGTCGGAATCGAATGCGCGTTCCGGCTCGCCGGTGGCGAGCGGGGGGCCGTCGACGTTGAGACCGCCGAGGCGGTAGCCTTCCGAGAACTGCGCATAATATGTCTGCGCCGGCGAAGGCTGATAGCTGAGCACGAGCTTGGGCGCGACGCCGGACTGGCTGCTCGAGCCTTTGAAAGGTGCGGCGCCGTCGGCAAGAAGCCCGGAGTGCTTCGCAGAAACGCCATGATCCGCATAGAAGGCGCGCGCACCGGCAATGAGCGAAATCTCGCGCGTCACGCGAAAGGTGAGCTCGCCGAAGAGCGCGGCTTCGCGCGCGTGATCCTCGCGCGATTCCATGCGGGCCAATATGGTTGCGCCCGATGCATCCGGTCCTTTCAGGGTCGATGCGAAATCCTCCGCGCGCCAGCCGAGAAAGAAGCCAGTAAGCCATTCCCAGCGTCCAACCGCCGCCGAAGAAAGGCGCGTTTCATGCGTGAACGCGATGATGCTGCGCGCATAATCGAATGGACTTGGACCCGCCGGAAACCCGGTCAGCGTGTTCCACGCCTGCGAGGCGTCGAAGCGCGCCTCGAGCCGCCGGTCGAGAAAACTCGTATCGGAAACCAGATCGACGCCGCTCAATTCGGCTGCCGCGGTCACGCCCGTCAGAAAGATGCGATCGTAATGCGGCTCGCGCAGAAAATTGTCGCGATTGTCCGGCCCGAGATTCTGCAGATAATATTGCGAATCATGCGCCTTGGTTTCCTGATAGGTCGCATCGAGCGTGACGGTCCAGATTCCGTCCGGCCTGAAGCCAAGGGCTGCCCTGCCGCCGGTGATCGTCGTACGATTGGTGTTGCGCGCGCCGAGATTGAGGTCGTCGACAAAGCCCGATTTCGATTCGATATAGCCCACAAGCCTGAGCGCAGCCTCGTCGCGCGCAAGCGGCAGGTTCAGCATCGCGTCGAAGCCGCCCGACAATTCGCCGCCCGCCGTCGTTGCAAGCGAAGTCGCGCCCGCGCTTTCGAAGCGGTCGAAGACGGGCTTGCGCGTGACGATGCGCACGAGACCGGAGAGCGAGCCTGCGCCGTAAAGCGAACCTTGCGGCCCACGCAGAACCTCGACGCGGTCGATGTCGACGAGCTGCAGATTGGGATCGGGCGCGTCGTCGGTGATGCGGGTTTCGTCGAGGTAAAGTCCCACGACGGATTCGCTCAAGCCGGGCAGAACGCTGTCGGTCAGCCCGCGCACGAAGAGTTTGTCTTCGCCGGCGCCCATATTCGTGGCGGTGAGCCCCGCGATATAGGGCGTAAGTCCGGTCGAGGATTCCACGCCCATGTCCTGAAGTTCCTGGCCCTGCGCGACCGCGATGGAATAGGGAAGCGACTGGGCGACTTCGCTGCGCTTGGTCGCCGTCACGACGACGTTTTCGATCACCGAGGGATGGGGCCTCAGCGTTTGCGCCGCTCTTGCGATGCGGATCTGCACGGCGCCCGGCGCGGTGAATTCGAAATCGAATCCGGTTCCGGCAAGCAGGCGTCTCAACGCTTCGCTCTGCGTGAAGCGCCCGTCCACGGCCTTGCTCGCGGCCTGATGGAAATCGATCCCGCTCTCGTTGATCGAAAGGCCGGCCTGCACGGCGAAATCCAGAAGCGCATCGGCCAGCGGCTGCGGCCGGATATGGACCGTCACCATCGCGGTCTGGGCCGCGGCGGGCAGCGAAAAGAGCGCGACAAGAAGCGCCAGCCAGAGCGGATTTTGCCCGGTTCTGCTGAACTGCCGCAACGCCGCCCCCGGATCAAACCCGAATGTTTTTACGGCCCCGGGGCGATGGCCCGCAAGACGATCCCGCCGTCCTTTTCGCGCTCGACCCTGACCGGCAGGAAGCGCGACAAACGCTCCAGGATCGCGTCCTGATTGTCGATCCGGAGCACGCCGGTGAAGCGATCGCCGGCCGCTCTGCTGTCGAGCATGACCTGGTTGGGGAAATAGCGGTTGAGATCGCGCACCACCGCCGAAAGCGGCGCGTTGCGGTAGACCAGATAGCCTTTCGTCCAGGCCAGCGCCTCTTGCGGATCGACCTTTTCGATCTCCGTCGAGCCCGTGGTTTCGGAACGGACAAGCTTGTCGCCGGCCGCCAGGGGCACTTCGTGACCGGCGCGCGAAACGCCCACGCGGCCTTCGGCCACGACGACGGTCAGCGTTTTCGCGCTGCGCAAAATGTCGAACGTGGTCCCGATATCGCGGACCGTCGTGCTTCCCGCCGTGACGGTGAAGGGATTGCGCGCATCGTTCTTCACATGAAAGAGCGCTTCGCCCGCAAGTAACGTGACGTGACGGTCCTCCGCCCGCAATCGCGTAGCGGTGTTGAGATCGATGCGCGTGCCGTCGGAAAGCATGACCACGCGTGTTTCGCCGATCTTCGTGGCATATTCGGCGCCGCGCGGAGCCGGATTGAGAAACACGAACGCCAGCGCAACGGAAGCCGCGATAGCGCCGGCTGCAATCCAGGGCGCGAATTTTATGATCCGCTTTGGCGGAGTAAACGGCAGTATACGGTTTTCGGCTCGATTGCGCAGGGCGGGATCTTCAAGCTCGGCGTCGAGATCCTCGATCCTGTCGAAGGCGCGCCGGTTGGCGGCATCGGCTTCCAGCCATCGTGTGAATTCGGCCCAGGCTTTTTCGTCTGCCTCACCGAGGCGCAGATGCCACGCGATCGCTTCATCGATTGCGCGCGAAGAGGGATTGGCGATGTTGTCTTCGCTCATGAACGCCGTCCCGCGACATCCGCCGGCGGATGCCGCTTTCGTTCTTTCGTACGATAGACGATCTCGCCGACGCGCCGCCG
>DATIZS010000027.1:0-11705 GCA_035516955.1 Rhizomicrobium sp. | reverse complement strand
CGTTTCATCGCCTGCGCGGCCAGCTCGCGCGCAACAGCGCGTTGCCGCTCGGCCGGATTCTCGCCAATGCGCGGCGCGCCCCGCCGCGCGAAAAGGGTCTGCAGCCATGAGCTATCCCGTCCGCCATATTCCCGCCGAAGCCATCCGCAAGCGCGCCTACGAGATCTGGCAGCGCGAGGGAAAGCCGCAGGACAAAAGCCTCGAACATTGGCGCCGCGCGGAGGTGGAGCTGCGCGACGATTTCGCGCTCATCACCCTTTATCGCGGCGAAGTCCCGATCTATTTCTGGGATTACCACGGCTGAACGTTCAATATCCCATTCGCCCGTATAGCCGCGCGGCGATCGCCGTGAGCAGCAAGGCCACGCAAGCGAGCACGCCGAAATCGAGCGCCACGCCATATTCCGACACGCCGCCCGTCAGCATCATGCTTCGAAGCGCATCCACCTCGTAGGTCAGGGGGTTGGCCTGCGAAACCGCGCGCAGCCATGCGGGCATCAGCGAAAGCGGATAGATCGCATTGCTTGCGAAGAAGACGGGCATGGTGAGCACCTGCCCGATCCCCATGAAGCGCTCGCGCGTTTTGACGATGCAGGCGATGATGAGCGAAAAGGTGGAAAACAGCGCCGAGCCCAGCACGATGACCGCGATCACGCCCAGCACGCTCAAGGGATGAAGATCGATGCCCACGCCGAGGAAGAGCGCCAGAATATAGACGATCAGCGCCTGCGACAGCGCGCGCGCGCCCGCCGATAGCGCCTTGCCCGCGACGAGCGCAAAGCGCGGCGCCGGGCTCACGAGATAACGCTGAAGCACACCCAGATCGCGCTCCCAGATCGCGGAAATGCCGTAGAAAATGGCGACGAACAGGCAGCTCTGCGCGAGGATTCCGGCGGAAAGGAAATCGAGATATTGCAGATTGCCGGGCGCCACCCCGCGCACGCGCGCCATCACCTCGCCGAAGAGGAGAAGCCACAACACCGGCTGCACCGCGCGGGTGACGAGTTCGAGCGGATCGTGCAGCAGCTTCTCGATTTCGGCCGCCGCCACCGCCCAGATCTGGCCCGCAATATCAGCCGCGTCATCCATGTTTTTCCGCCGCGCGACGCGCGCGCCTTTCCTCGCCGAAGCCGCGTTCGGTTTCCGCCTCGGAACGCGCGCCGACAAGCTTGATGAAAACGTCGTCGAGCGTGGCGTCCGGGCCGATCTGCGCGCGCAGACCCGAAGGCGTGCCGATGGTGACGATGCGCCCGCGGTCGATGAGCGCGATGCGGTCGCAATATTCGTTGATCTCGTCCAGGCGATGGGTGGTCACGATCATCGTGGTGCCTGCGCTTTTCTTGAGGTCGAGAACATGGCGCCACACCGTTTCGCGCGCCAGCGGATCGAGCCCGACCGTGGGCTCGTCGAGGAACAGGACCTTGGGACGATGAAGCAGACTCTGCGCGATCTCGAGCCTGCGGATCATCCCGCCCGAATAATGGCTCACGAGATGGTCGGCCGCGTCGCTCAACTCCATCCAGGCGAGCGCGCGCTGGATGCGCTCGGCCCGCTCGTGCCGCGCGATGCGATAGAGCCGCGCCGAGAGCAGAAGGTTCTCGTAACCGGTGAGCGAACCGTCGGCCGACAGAAGCTGCGGCACATAGCCGATCTGGCGGCGCACATCTGCAGGCTGGCGCACGATATCGTAGCCCGCGACCGTCGCCGAACCCGAGCTCGGCGGCAGAAGCGTCGCCAGCATGCGGATGAGCGTGCTTTTTCCCGCGCCGTTCGGGCCGATAAGGCCGAAGATCTCGCCCTGCGGAATGGCGATCGTCACGCGGTCGACGGCAAGGAGCCCGTTGAAGCGCCGCGTCAGTTCGCGGATATCGACGACGGGCGTTGATTCCGGCATGGCGGTTCACCTGTCATAAGGTCTGAGAGTGAAACGCATGGGCGCGGCGAAACGGCTGATTTAGGTCAACTTCGCGTGCGCGGCGCATTATAAAAACGCAAGGAAACCTCGAAGACGCATGCGATGGCCCTCCACAGCGCAGGCATCCTGCTTCATCGCGGGCGCGGCCGCGCCACTGAGGTGTTTCTCGTTCATCCCGGCGGCCCGTTCTGGAGGAACAGGGACGAGGGCGCCTGGTCCGTGCCCAAGGGACTTGCCGATCCGGGCGAGGATATGCTCGCCGCCGCGCGGCGCGAATTCCGCGAGGAAACGGGCGCCGCACTCAGCGGGCGTTTCGATGCGCTGGGCGAATTCCGCCTGCCGAGCGGCAAGCGGCTGCATGTGTGGACGCTGGAAGGCGATCTCGATCCCGCGAAACTCAAGAGCAATCTCTTCGAGATGGAATGGCCGCCGCATTCGGGAAAGATGCGAAGTTTTAGGGAAGCCGATCGCGGCGGATGGTTCGCCCGCGCAGAGGCGAAGAAGAAGATCACCAAAGGCCAGATTCAGGTTCTCGAGAAATTCTTCGAAACGCTCAGGCCCTGAGCCGCGGAACCTTCGTTGCCTCTTCCGCCTCGGCCACGATCCTGAACGTCTTGATCACGCTCGACGGATTGACGCTGATGGAATCGATCCCCCATTGCGCGAGCCGCTGCGCGACTTCCGGATAATTGGCCGGCGCCTCGCCGCAAATGCCGACATGGCGCTTGTTGCGGTGCGCGCCTTCGATGGCGAGGCGCAGCATCTCGGTCATGCCGGGATCGCGCTCGTCGAAATCGAAGGCGACGATCTCGGAATCGCGGTCGACGCCCAGCGTCAATTGCGTAAGATCGTTCGAGCCGATGGAGAAGCCGTCGAACAGCGCGGAAAACGCATCGATGCGGATCACATTGTTGGGAATCTCGCACATGACGTAGATTTCGAGTCCGTCCGCTCCGCGCTTCAATCCGTTCTTCGCCATGGCGTCGAGCACGCGCTTGGCTTCCTCTTCGCGGCGGCAGAAGGGCACCATGATCTTCAGATTGGTCAATCCCATTTCGCCGCGCACGCGCGCGAGCGCCGCGCATTCGAGCGCGAAGCCGGCCGCATAAGCGGGATGGGCGTAGCGCGATGCGCCGCGGAATCCGAGCATCGGATTGTCCTCGACCGGCTCGAATTCCGCCCCGCCCAGCAGCTTGGCATATTCGTTGGTCTTGAAATCGGAAAGCCTGACGATCACTGGCCTCGGATAGAACGCCGCCGCGATGGTGCCCACGCCTTCCGACAATTTGCGGATGAAGAAATCCTGCGGCTTCTCATAATTCTTCACCAGTGCCGCGATCTTGCGCTGGGCCGTGGCGTCCTTCAGCTTTCCGAAATGGACGAGCGCCATGGGATGGATGCCGATGAATTCGTTGATGATGAATTCCATGCGCGCCAGGCCCACGCCGTCGTTCGGCAGCATGGACGATTGAAAGGCAAGATCGGGATCGCCGAGATTGATCATGATCTCGGTCTTCGGCCTGGGAATTTCGGAAAGCTTCAGCGTCGCGGTCTCGAAGGGGAGCGCGCCGGCATAAACATGCCCAATTTCGCCCGCCGCGCAGGAGATCGTGACCGGCGCGCCCGATTTCAGCGTGCTTGTCGCGCTCTCGCTTCCCACCACGGCCGGAATGCCGAGCTCGCGCGCGACGATGGCCGCATGGCAGGTGCGCCCGCCGCGATCGGTGACGATGCCGGCCGCCTTCTTCATCACCGGCTCCCAATCGGGCGTGGTGGTGGCCGCCACGAGGATTTCCCCCGGCTTGAATTTGGCGAGCTCGTTTTCGTTCGAAACGATGCGCACCTTGCCGCTCGCGATTCGGTCGCCGATGGCGCGCCCCGAGACGATCGGCTTGTCGCTCGTCTTCAACGAATAGGTGCGCAACTGATCGGGCGCGCGCTGCGAGGCGACGGTCTCGGGCCGCGCCTGCACGATATAGAGCTTGCCGTCCTTGCCGTCCTTCGCCCATTCGATATCCATCGGCGTCGGCCGTCCGTTGACGCGCGAATAATGGTTCTCGATAGTGATGCCGTCGCCCGCGAGCTTCAACACTTCCGCGTCGCTCAGGCAGAAGCGCGCGCGCTGGATATGCGGCACCGAGCGGTTCTCGGTGGTGGCGCCGCGTTTGCCGCGCGCGAAGATCATCTTGATCTGCTTCTCGCCGAGATTGTGGCGCAGCACCGCGCGATGGCCCGCCGCGAAGGTCGGCTTGTGCACATAGAATTCATCGGGATCGGCGCGACCCTGCACGATGTTCTCGCCCAATCCGTATATGCCGGTGACGAGCACCACATCGCGGAATCCGGAATCGGTGTCGAGCGTGAACATCACCCCGCTCGAAGCGAGATCGGAGCGCACCATCTTCATCACCGCGACCGAAAGCGCGACCTTGAAATGTTCGAAATGATTGTCGTTGCGGTAGACGATCGCGCGGTCGGTGAAGATCGAGGCGAAGCAGCGCCGGCAGGCATCGAACACCTTGTCCTCGCCTTCGACATTGATGAAGCTGTCGTGCTGGCCGGCGAAGCTGGCGGTCGGCAGGTCTTCGGCGGTTGCCGAACTGCGCACCGCCACCGAGACATTCCTTCCATATTCGCGTTCGAGTTCGCGATAGGCTTTGGCGATCTGGCCGCGCAGCGCGGCTCCTCCGGTCGCCCGATAGACGATGCGGCGCGCCTCATGGGCCCGTTTGGCGAGCTCGCGCACGCCCGCCTTGTCGAGGCCGGCAAGCAGCGCTTTCAGCCGCGGCCACGCATTTGATTGGTCGAGCGCGTCGCGATAGGCCTGAGCGGTGATGCCGAAGCCGTTGGGCACGCAGAGCCCTTCGGCGGTCAGGACCGCATATAATTCGCCGAGCGAGGCGGTCTTGCCGCCGACGAGCGCCACATCGCTCATCCTGAGGTCCTTGAACCAGCGGATATAATTTTGCGAATCCGACATCTGCGCGCTCCGGGCTCGCTTGCAGGATGGACGCTCAGCGTGCGCCCGATATTGATCTCGCGCAACGTTTGTTGGGCAATCTCGTTTACTCGTTTTGCGCGCGAAAATTCTTGCGTTTTCGCCATGAATTGTGAGGATGGCGCATATGGTCGCGCTTCCGCTTCCCGATCTGCCCCCCGAAATCGCCGCGCTTCGCAATCTCGCGCTCGATCTGCGCTGGACATGGAGCCATGAGGGCGATGCGCTGTGGGAACATGTCGACGAGCCCTTGTGGAAGCGCACGCGCAATCCCTGGACCGTGCTGCAGAACGCCTCCGCGCAGCGGCTGGAAAAGCTCGCCTGCGACAAGGAATTCCTCGCCAAGCTCGCCGAATTCACCGCCGCGCGCGCGCAATATTTCCAGAATCCGGGCTGGTTCGCGGCCGAACATGATGGCGATGCGCTCGGCGGCATCGCCTATCTCAGCATGGAATTCGGGCTCGGAAGCGTGCTGCCGCTCTATGCCGGCGGCCTCGGCGTTCTGGCCGGCGATTTCCTGAAGACCGCGAGCGATCTCGGCGTGCCCGTGATCGGCATCGGGCTTCTCTATCAGGAAGGTTATTTCCATCAGATTGTCGATGCGCAGGGCATGCAGCAGGAGTTCTATCCCTATAACGAACCCGCCGCGATGCCCGTCGAACCCGTCATCCAGAAGGAAGGCGGCTGGCTCCGGATCGCGCTCGAGCTTCCCGGCCGCGTCGTGCAATTGCGCGTGTGGCAGGCGACGGTCGGCCGCGTGAAGCTCTATCTGCTCGACAGCAACGATTTCCTCAATTCGCCGGCCGATCGCGGCATCACCGCCAAGCTCTATGGCGGGGGCAGCGAAATCCGGCTGATGCAGGAGATCGTGCTCGGCGTCGGCGGCTGGCGCGTGGCCGAGACGCTGCATCCCGAAATCGAAATCTGCCATATCAATGAAGGTCACGCCGCCTTCGCCATCATCGAGCGCGCGCGCCGGCTCGCCAAGCGCGAGAAGCTGAGCTTCTGGGAGGCGCTGTGGGCGACGCGCGCGGGCAATGTCTTCACCACACACACGCCGGTGGCGGCGGGATTCGATTCCTTCGCGCCCGATCTTTTGCGCAAATATCTTCCTTACGTCGAAGGAGACCTTGCCGGCAGCGGCGTGACGCTGGACGACATTCTGGGGCTCGGCCGCGTCGATCCGCACGATGTGCGCGAGCCATTCAACGTGGCTTATCTCGCCGAGCGCGGGGCTGCGCTCTGCCTCGGCGTCAGCCGCCTGCACGGCGAATTCAGCCGACGCATCTTTCAGCCGCTTTTCCCGCGCTGGCCGGCCTGCGAAGTGCCCGTCGGTCATGTCACCAACGGCGTGCACATCCCGACCTGGGATTCCGCCGAAGCCGACCGCATCTGGACGGAAGCCTGCGGCAAGGAACGCTGGCGCAGCATGCCGCAGGATCTCGGCAAGCGTATCGCCTGTGTGTCGGACGAAGATATCTGGGCGATGCGCGGCGCGGGCCGCCATCGTCTGATCGGCGTCGTGCGCGAGCGGCTTTCCACGCATCTGCGCGAGCGCGGCTTCGAGCCTCAGGTGGTGCGCCAGGCGGACAGCGCCCTCGATCCCAACGTGCTTACGGTCGGCTTCGCGCGGCGCTTCACGGAATACAAGCGCCCCAATCTTTTGCTGCGCGATATGGCGCGCCTCGACCGGCTTCTGACCAACGAGCACATGCCGATGCAGATCGTGGTGGCGGGCAAGGCGCACCCCGCCGATATCGAAGGCAAGGCGATGATCCGCGCCTGGATCGAGGCCGCCCACATGCCGCGCTATCGCAGGCGCGTCGTGTTCCTGGAGGATTACGACATCACGCTCGCGCAGGAGCTTGTGCAGGGTGTCGATGTCTGGGTGAACACGCCGAGGCGGCCATGGGAGGCCTGCGGCACCAGCGGCATGAAGGTGCTCGTCAATGGCGGGCTCAATTGCTCGATCCTCGATGGCTGGTGGGACGAGGCCTATGAGACGGGCGCGGGCTGGGCCATCGGCGACGGCCGCGGCGGCGATGCGAGCGAGATCGACGCGCTCGATGCGGAAAGCCTCTACGACACGCTCGAACATCAGATCGTGCCGGAATTCTACGACCGCGACGCGGCAGGATTGCCGCGCGCCTGGCTCCAGCGCATCCGCAAGAGCATGTCGGTCCTGACCCCCGAGTTCGGAAGCCCGCGCATGCTGCGCCAATATGTCGAGGCCTATCTGCCGCAGGCGCAAATGCTGCGCAAAAGAATGGCCGACGATTGCGCGCTGGCACGCACGCTTAACAAATGGTCCGACGAGCTCGAGCGCCACTGGCCGAGCCTGCATATCGGCCATCCGGCGATCGCGCGCTCCGACGAGCATTGGCGCTTTTCGGTGCCGGTGTCGCTGGGCGAAGTTTCGCCGGACGCGGTGCAGGTTCAGCTATTCGCCGACGAGAAGGAGGGGCAGAGCGCCGAAGTCGTCATCCTGCATCGCGAGCGCGCGATTCCTGGAACGCTGAACGGCTATCTTTATGGCGGAGAGGTCGCGCTGGCGCGGCCCGCGCAGGATTACACCGTCCGCGTGGTGCCGCACCACGAAGAGGCCCATGTTCCGCTGGAAATGCCGCTTATCGCCTGGCAGCGATGACGGCCGTGTCGTTGGCCGTGATGCGCACTGACATCACGCGCTCAGGCCGGCGCGTCGCGGGGAGCCGCGGCATCACGAAATTGCGCCAGGGATTTGCGGCGCCTTGAAGCTCGGCTTCCAGCTCGCCTTTGGCGCGCAGCCAATGTTCGAGCGAGCGTCCGTCGGGGCGGCCTTCGCGCTCCCAGATTTCGTAGCTTCTGCGTCGGATGATCTCTTCGCGTATCACGGCTCGTCTCCGGCTATCATATGCCAACGCTTACGCTCAAAAGCGCATCCGGTTCCGCTTTCGAACGATCTTTTGTCATCTCCAGCGTCGATACACCGCACAATTCAAAGTAGAGCGCCGCATATTTCGCGGCACTCGCGGTCCAGCTGAAATCCTGCGCCATCGCCTGCGCCATGATGCGCCGCCACGTCAGCGGCTCCTTGTAGAGCTGGAGCGCGCGGCCCACCGCATAAAGCAGGCCGGAACGGTCGGCATGCTCGAAGACGAAGCCGGTCGCGGAGCGGTCGGCCAGCGCGTCGGGGCTCGCGTCCTTCACCGTATCGGCGAGCCCGCCCGTCTTGCGCACGATGGGAATGGTGCCGTAGCGCAGGGCATAAAGTTGCGTGAGCCCGCAAGGTTCGAAGCGCGCCGGCGCGAGCAGGATGTCCGCGCCCGCCTGCAGACGATGCGCAAGCGGTTCGTCATAGCCGATGCGCACCGCCACATTTTCCGGAAAGCGCCGCGCCATCGCCGCGAAACCGGCTTCCAGCGCGGGATCGCCACGCCCGAGGAGCACGAACTGGGCGCCGCAATCCACGATCGCCGGAATGGCGTCGAGGATCACATCCGCCATCTTCTGATGGGCGATGCGGCTGACGAAGCCGATGAGCGGCGTTTCCGGCGCGAGCGGCAGTGCGAATTCGCGCTGCAGCTCGGCCTTGCATAGGCGCTTGCCCGACAATTTTCCGGCACTGTAATTGGCGGGCAGGTGAATATCGGTGGCGGGATTCCAGAAATCGGTGTCGATGCCGTTCAGGATTCCGGAAAAATCGCCGGCCCGGCTGCGCAAGATTCCTTCGAGCCCGCAGCCCGCGTCCGGCCCGAGCGCTTCGGCGGCGTAAGTGGGGCTGACGGTGGTGATCTTGTCGCTGAAGCGCAGCGCCGCCTTCAGGAAAGACGCCTGGCCATAAAATTCCAAGCCGTCGGAATGGAAAACGTCGCCGGGAATTCCGATCGCCTGCAGCGCGTCGGCCGGAAAATTCCCCTGGAAGGCGAGATTGTGGATCGTGAACACGCTCGCCGGGCCTGCGCGCTTCGCCAAAAGCAGCGGCACCAGCCCCGCATGCCAATCATTGGCGTGGACGACATCGGGCTTCCAGCCCGCAATTCCGCGCGCCACATGCGCGGCCGCATGGGCGAGGAAGGCGAAGCGGCGCGCATTGTCGGCCCAGTCATGGCCCGCGTCGTCCTGATAGAGCCCGCCATGACGGTCGAACAGCGCGGGCGCATCGACGAGCCACACCGGCACGCCCGAATGCGGCAATTCGCCCGCGATCAGCGACGAATTGTCGATTTCCAACATTTGAGGGAGGCGCGCGGCGATGCGCGCGTTCTTCAGCGCGTCGGCCGCGCCCGGATAGGCGGGCATCAGGATGCGCACATCGATGCCCGCCCGCGACAGCGCGGCCGGCAGCGCGCTCGAAACATCCGCCAATCCGCCCGATTTCGCGAGAGGATAGGCCTCCGATGTTACGAAGAGCACCTGCATCGAACCCCCGCGCCTTGCGGATGACTAACGGATCATTGCTTTGCATGGTTCCATGAACTTTGATTTCGATCACGATTGGCTTGGCCTTGCGTTAAATTATGTGTCATCTGCGTAACGCAATCGAAGGACGCCAATGCCCGCGAGTGCCGCAAAGAATGCTTCCAAACGAGTCGCCGCGATCGCGGCGGGGGACGATTGCGACCCTTTCTCGTTTCTCGGAATGCATGCGGCAGGAAAAAAGCTCGTGGTCAGGGCCTTTTTGCCCGCGGCGTCCGAAGTCGCGGTTGTGCGCGCGGGAAACGGCGAGCGCATGGGCGCGCTTCAGCGTATCCATGCGGGCGGCGTCTTCGGCGGCGAGGTGGGCGAGGGCAAACCGTTCGCCTACCGGTTGCGCATTGCCAATGGTGCGGGCGAAGAAACGGTCGCCGATCCCTATTCCTTCCCCTCGATCTTTGGCGAGATCGATACCTATCTCCATGCCGAGGGCGATTATTGGCGTAGCTATGAGAAAATGGGCGCCCATCCCATGGAATGGCAGGGCGTGGCCGGCACCAATTTCGCAGTGTGGGCGCCCAATGCGCGGCGCGTCAGCGTGGTGGGTCCGTTCAACGAGTGGGACGGGCGCAGGCATGTGATGCGGCTCCATCCCGGCGCCGGCATCTGGGAGATTTTCCTGCCCGGCGTCGCCAAAGGCGCGCTCTACAAATTCGAGATCAAGACGAAGGATGGCGATGTCCTGCTCAAGGCCGATCCTTACGCCTTCGAGGCGGAGCGCCCGCCCAATACGGCATCGGTGGTGTGGGGATTGCCGCACGGCGCGCCGGTCACCCATGCTGCGTCCGCCGCGCGCGACGCGCCTATCTCGATCTATGAGGTGCATCTGGGCTCCTGGCGGCGCAAGCCCGAAGAAAACAATCGCAGCCTCACCTATCGCGAGCTCGCGGACACGCTCATCCCTTATGCGAAAGACATGGGCTTCACCCATATCGAATTGATGCCGGTGAGCGAATATCCGTTCGACGGTTCATGGGGCTATCAGCCGACGGCGCTTTACGCGCCGACCAGCCGCTACGGCACGCCCGACGATTTCCGGGAGTTCGTCGCGCGCGCGCATGAGGAAGGTCTGGGCGTGATCCTCGATTGGGTGGCCGGTCACTTCCCGAACGATCCGCACGGGCTCGGCACTTTCGACGGCAGCCATCTTTACGAACATCAGGATCCGCGCGAGGGCCGCCATCCCGATTGGGACACGCTGATTTACAATTACGGCCGCCGCGAGGTCTGCAATTATCTTCTGTCGAATGCGCTTTACTGGCTCACGCAATTCGGCGCCGACGGATTGCGCGTGGATGCGGTGGCCTCCATGCTCTATCGCAATTACAGCCGCAAGGAAGGCGAATGGATTCCCAATGTCCATGGCGGCGTCGAAAATCTCGAAGCGATCGGCTTTTTGCGCCGCATGAACGAGCTCTGTTATGGCGAGCATCCCGGAACCATGACGGTCGCCGAGGAGTCGACCGCCTGGCCGATGGTGTCGCGGCCCACTTATCTCGGCGGGCTCGGCTTCGGCTATAAATGGAACATGGGCTGGATGCACGACACGCTGGAATATATTTCGCACGATCCGGTGCACCGCAAATTCCATCACGACAAGCTCACCTTCGGCCTGCTCTACGCCTTCAGCGAGAATTTCATCCTGCCGCTCTCGCATGACGAAGTGGTGCACGGCAAAGGCTCGCTGCTCGGAAAGATGCCGGGCGACCGCTGGCAGAAATTCGCCAATCTGCGCGCCTATCTCGCGTTCCAGTTCACGCAGCCGGGCAAGAAGCTCCTCTTCATGGGCGGCGAGATCGCGCAAGCGCGCGAATGGAATCACGATTCCAGCCTCGACTGGCATCTGACGGCCGATTCGCTGCATGCGGGCGTGCAAAAGTTGGTGCGCGATCTGAACGCGCTTTATCGCGGGTGCGCGGCGCTGCACCGGCGCGATTGCGAGGCTAGCGGCTTTGCCTGGATCGATTGCAACGATTCCGAGGACAGCGTGATCTCCTATTTGCGCCGCGCCGACGGCGAATTCGTGGCCGTGGTCTGCAATTTCACGCCGGTGGTGCGGCGCGGCTATCGCATCGGCGTTCCGGCGGGCGGGCGCTACATCGAGCGCCTGAACACCGATGCCGCAGAGTATGGCGGCAGCGGTGTCGGCAATTGCGGCGTCGCCACCGAAGCGATTCCGTCGCACGGCCATCCACAATCGCTCGCACTCACGCTTCCCCCGCTCGCCGTCGTGGTGCTCGCACCGGAGAACACGCCGACGTGATGCTCTCCGCTGGCATGCCCCACGCCCTGGGCGCGATTTTCGACGGCGACGGCGTGAATTTCGCGCTGTTCTCCG
>DATIZS010000026.1:0-9109 GCA_035516955.1 Rhizomicrobium sp. | reverse complement strand
GATGCAGTCGGGCGGCGGCAAGGCGATGGGCTTCGGCAAATCGCGCGCCAAGCTTTTGACCGAGCGCACCGGCCGCGTGACGTTCGAGGACGTGGCCGGCGTCGATGAAGCGAAAGAGGAATTGAAGGAGATCGTGGATTTCCTCCGCGACCCGCAGAAATTCCAGCGCCTCGGCGGGCGCATCCCCAAGGGCGTGCTGCTGGTTGGTCCTCCGGGTACCGGCAAGACCTTGCTCGCGCGCTCCATCGCGGGCGAAGCCAATGTGCCGTTCTTCACGATCTCCGGTTCCGATTTCGTCGAAATGTTCGTGGGCGTCGGCGCAAGCCGCGTGCGCGACATGTTCGAGCAGGCCAAGAAGAACGCGCCCTGCATCGTCTTCATCGACGAAATCGATGCGGTCGGCCGTCACCGCGGCGCAGGCCTGGGCGGCGGCAATGACGAACGCGAGCAGACGCTCAATCAATTGCTCGTCGAGATGGACGGCTTCGAAGCCATTGAAGGCGTGATCCTGATCGCGGCCACCAACCGTCCCGACGTGCTCGATCCCGCGCTTCTGCGCCCCGGCCGTTTCGACCGCCATGTCGTCGTGCCCAATCCCGATCTCGCCGGCCGCGAGAAGATCCTGCGCGTTCACATGCGCAAGGTTCCGCTGGCGCCCGACGTCGATCCCCGCGTCATCGCGCGCGGCACGCCCGGCTTCTCCGGCGCCGATCTCGCCAATCTCGTCAACGAAGCGGCCTTGCTCGCGGCGCGCCGCGGCAAGCGCGTCGTCACCATGACCGAGCTCGAAGACGCCAAAGATAAAGTGATGATGGGCGCCGAGCGCCGCTCCATGGTGATGAGCGAAGAGGAAAAGAAACTCACCGCCTATCACGAAGGCGGCCATGCGCTGGTGGCGCTGAACGTGGTCGGCTCCGATCCGATCCACAAGGCGACGATCATTCCGCGCGGCCGCGCGCTGGGCATGGTCATGCGTTTGCCGGAGCGCGATCAGCTTTCGGTGACGCGCGAGAAGATGCAGGCCGATCTGGCGGTTGCCTTCGGCGGGCGCATTGCCGAGGAACTCATCTTCGGTCACGACAAGGTCACGACCGGCGCGCTCAGCGATATCGAAATGGCGACGCGCATGGCGCGCGCCATGGTCACGCGCTTCGGCATGTCCGATGCGCTCGGCCCCATCGCGTATGCGGAAAACCAGGAGGAAGTGTTCCTCGGCCATTCCGTGTCGCGCCAGCAGAACGTTTCCGAAGCGACCGCGCAGAAGATCGATTCCGAAATCCGCCGCATCATCGATTCGGCCTATCAGCGCGCCTACGACATCCTGACCACGCATATCGAGGATCTGCACACGGTGGCCCGCGGCCTTCTCGAATACGAAACGCTGACGGGCGACGAGATCATCTCGCTGCTCAAGGGCATTCCGCCGGTGCGCACGCCTTACGAGGACCCCGAGCCGCAGCGCGGCCCCGGACCGTCCGTTCCCGCCGCCGGCCGCCGCCCGGGCATCATCACGCCGGAACCGCAGCCGAGGTGATTTTCCAGGAACGGTGCTAGTGTGCGCGCCGGGCAGAACCGGTTTGCACGGGCATGCATAAAATCCTGAAAGACGGCGTGGAAGCCGCATCGATTCTCTGGCGCGATTTCATCTGGCTCGTTACGGCAATTCTTCTGGTGCGCCCGGCGTTCTGGGCCGCGGATGACGCGTTCGGCCACGTCCCCCACAGTCCGCTGCTCGGTATCGCCTTTTATATCGGGTTCATGCTGTTGTGCGTGACCGCGCACGAACTCGGCCATGCCGTTGCCGGTTCGCTGGTGGGGTACCGCATTCACATGATTGTCGTCGCCGCGGCAGGTTACCGGCCGCCCGTCCGGAAATTCCAATATATTTTCCTTACCGATTCCGGAGATTTCGGCGGCTACGTCTTCGGCACGACGCCGACGCTGAAAAATTGGGCGAAGCGAAACGCCATCTTCTTTGCCGGCGGCCCGCTCGCGAATCTGCTGCTCGCGGCCGCGCTTTTCGTTGCGGCGCGCAGCGGGGCGGGCGACGCGCTAAAAGGCGTTGTCGCCAATCTGGCGCTGGTATCGCTGGTGATCGGTACGCAAAGTCTCGTTCCCTACAGTTCGAGAAACGGCAAATCGCACTCCGACGGCGCGCAGCTATTGGCTCTGATGAGAGGCAAGCGCATCAGCGCGGAAGAAAATCGCGCCTCGCTGCTTCAGGGGCTCCATCTCGACGGCCAGGATGCGACCCTGTGGGACGACCGGGCCGTGGCGGAGATCGAAAGCGGCGAGGTCGAACCCGACTGGCGGGCGTTTCGCGATCACATGCTGCTCCACCGCTACCTTGCCTTCGGCGATCTGCAAAAGGCCAAATGGCTCCTCGAAAAATCGGATGCGGTCAAGGATGGCACCTTGCCCAGCCTGACGATCGAATATGCCTTTCTTGTCGCGCTGCTCGATGGCGATGCCGGCCGTGCGGATGATTTGCTCGGCAAGGCGCCCGACGATGCGTGCGAGAAGGATTTCTCGTTCCTGCGTGCAAAGGCCGTTGTCCATGCCATTCGGGGCGAGCGCGACCGCGCGATTGCGGCCGTGGCCGATGCGCGCCGGATTGCGAAGGAAGAACATCGTCCGCTCGACGAAAACGAAAATGCGCTGTTTCTGGCGATCGAGCAGGGCCGGGCGCTGCCGCGTCAATGGCAGCGAAGGCAAGCGGCATGAAGATCTTCGCCATCCTCAACATCACGGAAGACTCTTTTTCCGACGGCGGCAAATATCTGGCGCCCGAGGCGGCGCTGGCGCGCGCGCGGCAGCTTGCGAAGGATGCCGACGTGCTCGATATCGGCGGGGCGTCCTCGCATCCCGACGCCAGGCCGGTTCCCGCCGACATCGAGATCGCGCGGCTCAATTCCGTTCTGCCCGCGCTGAAAAAAGAAGGCGTCAAAATCTCCGTCGACAGTTTCTCACCCGAGGTCCAGCTTTGGGCGCTGGAGCAAGGCATCGATTATCTGAACGACGTGGGCGGCTTTCCCGATCCCGCGCTTTATCCCGCGCTCGCCGCCTCCCGCGCCGGGCTCGTCGTCATGCATTCGCTGGCGGGCCGCGGCCCCGCCACGCGCGCGGAGATTCCCCACAACGAGATTTTCGACCGCATCTGCCACTTCTTCGAGCGCCGCATCGCCGCCCTCGCATCCGCCGGAATCGCCCGCGAACGGCTCATCCTCGATCCCGGCATGGGCTTCTTCCTGGGGGCCGACGCGGAAAATTCGTTAACGATCCTGCGCCGCCTTCCGGAGCTGAAGGCCCGTTTCGCCCTGCCGGTTCTGGTTTCGGTCTCGCGTAAATCTTTCTTGCGGAAAATTACCGGCCGGACGGCCGCGGAATCCGGGCCGGCCTCGCTTTCCGCCGAGCTTTTCGCAGCCGCCCAGGGCGCGGACCATATCCGCACCCACGATCCCGCCGCGCTCAAGGATGGCGCCCAGGTCCTGGCCAGACTTGCGGGCCGGGCCTAGAACGCCTTAATCCTTCGGGAAACCGGCAACATTTTGCTATAATTCAACGTTAGGCATTTGGCCCGTTGAATAGCGGGGCAGGATCCAAGCTCAAGGCCATGACACGTAAGCTCTTCGGTACCGACGGCGTGCGCGGGCGCGCCAACACTTTTCCCATGACACCCGAAATCGCCATGAAGGTCGGCATGGCGGCCGGGCGCTTCTTCACCCGCGGCGATCATCGCCACCGCGTCGTGATCGGCAAGGACACGCGCCTTTCGGGCTACATGGTCGAGCCCGCGCTGGTGGCGGGCTTCACCGCGGTCGGCATGGATGTCTTCCAGTTCGGTCCGCTGCCCACGCCGGCCGTCGCCATGCTGACGCGATCCTTGCGCGCCGATCTCGGCGTCATGATCTCGGCCTCGCACAATCCCTATCAGGACAACGGCATCAAGCTCTTCGGGCCGGACGGCAACAAGCTCTCCGACGAATGCGAGCAGGAAATCGAAGCCCTGATGGAAAGCGGTCTGGAGGAAGGCCTCGCCGAACCATCCCGGCTCGGCCGCGCCAAACGCGTGGACGACAGCCAGGCGCGCTACATCGAATTCGCCAAGCGCACATTTCCCAAACATCTCAGGCTCGACGGCATGCGCGTCGTCATCGATTGCGCGAACGGAGCGGCCTACAAGGTCGCGCCCGCGGTGCTCTGGGAGCTGGGTGCGGAGATTTTCGCGATGGGTGTCGCGCCCGACGGCTTCAACATCAATTCCGAATGCGGTTCGACCGCCCCCGCCGCCATGGCCGCCAAGGTGCGCGAAGTGCGCGCCGATTTCGGCATCGCGCTCGACGGCGATGCGGACCGCGTGGTGATGGCCGACGAAACGGGGCGCATCATCGACGGCGACCAGATCCTGGCATTGATCGCGAAATCCTGGTCGGCGAAAGGCGAACTCAAGGGCGGCGGCGTCGTCGGCACCGTGATGTCGAATGCCGGGCTCGAGCGCTTTCTTGGGACCATGAAACTGAAGCTCGCCCGCGCGCGCGTCGGCGACCGTTATGTGATCGAGGAAATGCGCAAGGGCGATTTCAATGTCGGCGGCGAACAGTCCGGCCATATCGTGCTGAGCGACTTCTCCACCACCGGCGACGGGCTGATTGCCGCCCTTCAGGTTCTGGCGGTGCTGGCCGAAGAAAAGAAACCGGCGAGCGAGGCGGCCCATCTCTTCGATCCGCTGCCGCAGGTCTTGGAAAATGTGCGCTACCGCAACGGTTCGCCGCTTCAGGATGCGCGCGTGCAATCGCAGATCAAGACCTCCGAGGCGCGCCTCAACGGCTGCGGCCGCGTGATCGTGCGCAAATCGGGCACCGAGCCGGTCATCCGCATCATGGCCGAGGGCGAGGACGAAAAGATGGTGCGCGCGGTCGTGCGCGAAATCGCGGGCGTGATCCGCGATGCCGCCGGTTAAGCGGCTCCTCGTCATCGCCGGATCCGATTCGGGCGGCGGCGCCGGAATCCAGGCTGACATCAAGACGGCATCCGCGTTCGGCGTCTACGCCATGACGGCGGTCACTTCCGTCACCGCGCAGAACACGAAAACCGTTTCGAAGATTCATTTAATCCCCGCCGATGTGGTGCGCGAACAGATTTCGCTTTGCCTCAGCGATATCGGCGCGGACGCCATCAAGATCGGCATGCTGGGTTCGGCCGCAATCGTGAAAGCGGTGGCGGCGGCCCTCGAAAAACATGCGCGCAAAATTCCCATCGTGCTCGATCCCGTGATGGTTTCGACCAGCGGAAAAACATTGCTGCCCGCCAACGCGATTGGCGCTTTGAAGAAATATCTTTTGCCGCTGGCGGCACTTGTCACGCCCAATCTTCCTGAAACGAAGGCGCTCACCGGCATCGCGAACAGCGAAAAAGCCGCGCGCAAGCTCATCGGCATGGGCGCGAAAGCGGTGCTCGTCAAAGGCGGCCATTCCACGAAGGAAACCATCGACGACGTATTGGTGTGGGAACGAGGCATCGATGTCTTCGCGTTCCCGCGCATCAAAACGCGCCACACGCATGGCACCGGATGCACGCTCTCCACCGCCATCGCCTGCGGTCTTGCCAAAAGCGAACCGCTCCCGCTGGCGGTGAGCAAGGCGCGCGAATTCCTGCAGCACGCGATCGAAACCGCGCCGGGATTGGGAAAGGGGCGGGGGCCGCTGAATTTGTTGAGGGGCGAGTAGCGAACGTTTCTCCCCCCGTTTACGGGGGGAGTACCGCCGCAGGCGGGGAGGGGGGCGAATGCGCGCGCCCCCTCGCGCATACGCTGTCGCTATGCGCCGCTCGCAAGTGCTCGCTCAGCACCTCCCCCGTAAACGGGGGAGGAAAATTACGCCAAAACCTTATCCAGCCTGTTGCGGATAATCGCTTCGGCCTCTTTGACGATGCGCGACACGAGTTCGGCGCAGGACGGAATATCGTGGATCAGGCCTTGGCTCTGACCCGCCGACCAAATGCCCGCATCCATCTCGCCCTTGTCGAGAACATTGGCGCCGCGCACGCCCGCCACCAGGTCCTTCACATCGGCGAAGGTCGCGTTGCCGCGTTTCTCGATCTCCACCACTTCGTCGCTGATCGCGTTCTTGGCCACGCGCGCGGTATTGTGCAGCGTGCGGAAGATCAGATTGGTGCCGCGCTCGTCATTGGCCACGATCTGCTCTTTCACGTGCTGGTGAATGGGCGCTTCCTTCGTCGCCATGAAGCGCGTGCCCATGTTGACGCCGTCGCAGCCGAGCGCCAGCGCCGCCACGAGCCCGCGCGCATCCGCGATGCCGCCGCTCGCGATGATCGGAATGGTGAGCTTGTCGGCGGTCGCCGGAAACAGCACCATGCCGCACACGTCATCCTCGCCGGGATGGCCTGCGCATTCGAAGCCGTCGATCGAAACGCAATCGACGCCGATCGATTGCGCCTTCACCGCATGGCGCACGCTGGTGCATTTGTGGATCACTTTCACGCCCGCTTCCCTGAAGCGCGGCAGATGGGGCTGCGGATTGTTGCCCGCGGTCTCCACGATCCTGATGCCGCCTTCGATGATCGCCTCGCGATATTCGTCGTAAGGAATGGGCGTGATGGAGGGCAGGATCGTCAGGTTCACGCCGAACGGCTTGTCGGTGATGTCGCGGCAGCGCTTCAATTCTTTCGCGAGATCTTCCGGCTTTCCGGCCGAATGCGCCGTGATGAAGCCGAGCGCGCCGGCATTCGCCACGGCGCCGATCAATTCGGCCTTGCCGACGCGGGTCATGCCGCCGCAGGTGATGGGCGCTTCCACGCCGAACATTTCGGTGAAACGGGTCTTGATCATGGTCGTCCCTTCGAATGACGTATCGCCCAAGGGTGCCGGTCTTTGCGCCGGCTCCGCAAGGGGGAAGCCGCGTCAGCTTTCTCAGCGGCCCACGAAGGGGTCGCGCACCAGGATCGTGTCTTCGCGCTCGGGGCTGGTGGAGAGCATGAACACCGGCGAGCCGATCAGCTCCTCGACGCGGCGCACATATTTCACCGCCGCCGCCGGCAAATCGGCCCAGCGCCGCGCCCCGCGCGTGGATTCGTTCCAGCCTTCGAAGGTTTCGTAGACCGGCTCGAGCCGGGCCTGTTCGCCCGCGTCGGCCGGCAGGTAATCGATGGTGCGTCCGTCGAGGCGATAGGCGGTGCAGAGCCTGATCTCCTCGAACGTGTCGAGTACATCGAGCTTGGTCAGCGCCACGCCGTCGATGCCGCCGGTGATCACGGTCTGGCGCACGAGAACGGAATCGAACCAGCCGCAGCGGCGCTTCCTGCCCGTGACGGTTCCGAACTCGGCGCCGCGTTCGCCGAGCTTGTCGCCGGTTGCGCAAGTGAGCTCGGTGGGAAACGGCCCTTCGCCCACGCGCGTCGTATACGCCTTCACGATTCCCAAAACGGTGCCGATGTCGCGCGGAGAAACGCCCGCACCCGCCGCCGCCTGTCCCGCGACCGTGTTGGATGATGTCACATAGGGGTATGTGCCGTGATCGATATCGAGCAGCACGGCCTGCGCGCCTTCGAACAGGATGCGCTGGCCTTCGCGCCGCGCCGCATCGAGTTTGCGCCACGCCGAACCGATGAAGGGCACGATCTTCGGCGCGATCTCCTGCAATTGCTTCGACAACGCATCCGCGTCGATCTCTTCGCCGCCCATGCCGCGGCGCAGAGCATTATGATGCGCAAGCAGCCGTTCGATCTTCGCGGCCAATCCGGAGATGTCTTTCAGGTCGATGGCGCGCAGCGCGCGGCGGCCGACCTTGTCCTCGTAAGCGGGCCCGATGCCGCGCTTGGTCGTTCCCAGCCGCGTCACGCTGTTGGCGGTCTCGCGCGTCTCATCCAGCTCGCGATGCAGCGGCAAGATCAGCGCCGCGTTTTCCGCGAGCAGCAGATTGTCCGGCGTGACGCTCACGCCCTGCGCCTTCAGCTTCTCGATCTCGGAAATAAACGCCCAGGGATCGACCACCACGCCGTTGCCGATCACGGAAAGCTTGCCTTGCCTGACGATACCCGAAGGCAGCAGGCTCAATTTGTAGGTGACGCCGTCGATGACCAGCGTATGGCCGGCATTGTGGCCGCCCTGGAAGCGCACGACCACATCGGCGCGCGCCGAAAGCCAGTCCACGATCTTGCCTTTGCCCTCGTCGCCCCATTGGGCGCCGATCACGGCCACGTTCGACATTGTTCCGTACCCGGATGGTAGCTGCGGCACGGCTTGCCGGGCCGAAGCAGCGAAATGCACGCCCGCCTTCGCCTGGCGGCTTCGGCGTGGCGGCCTTCGCCGCTGCGCTGCGAAGGCCGGTGAGCGACTATAGGCGATTCAGCCGCGCGCTGTCAGGCCGGTTTCGGCCAGAAGGGCACCAGCATCGGCACCTTGCGGCGATAGGAAGCATAGGATTCCTCGCCCAGTTCCTTGCCGAGGAATCTCTCCTCCACCCTTGCCTTCACATAGAAGGCCGCGAGAAGCAGGCTCGCGCCCAGAAACGCGTCGAGCGTTCCGAGTTCGCCGGCCAGCAGGAACGCGGCGGAGATCACGCCCGTATAGATGGGATGGCGCACGATGGCGAAGGGCCCGGTGTCGATGACGCGGTGATTGTCCGTCCGCGATATGTAGCCGGACCAGAGCCGCCCCATCGTGATCCGCGCCCACCAGCAAAAGGCAAAGCTCGCGGCCGTCAGCGCGAATGCGATCCAGCCGAGCATGTCGGGCGCGGTCCACAAAGGATAAATCGGAATGCCGACCGTCTCGGGCCAGAAGAGCAGGATGACCCCCGCCGCGGTCGGGATCTGATAAAGAATGTGCATATAGGGGCGCGGGCGCGCCGCCACCCGTCCCGACCAGAAAATCGAAATCACCCAGGACGCGTACCATACGATCCACAGCCCATAGAACGCGATCAGGGGCGTCACGGTCATGCGTGTTTCGGGGCGAAGGGAACGAGCATCGGCACCCGGCGGCGATAGGCGTCATAGGCTTCCGCGCCCAGCTCCTCGCGCAGGAACTGTTCCTCCAGCTTGGCCTTCATCCAGAAGCCCAGTGCCATGATGCCGGCGCCGATCAGCCCCA
>DATIZS010000025.1:0-3260 GCA_035516955.1 Rhizomicrobium sp. | reverse complement strand
CGGCCCATGCGTTACGCCGTCATCTGCGCGGCTTGAACGCGCGCGCCAAAGCGGGGACGGGCGCGCGCGATGCGCTGCTCGCGGCGGGGCGCGAGGCGCTGTGCGTCTGGGGCCGCGACGGATCGCCCGCCCATTCCTATGGCGGCGGCGAGGCGTTGCTCGACTCGCTGCTTGCAGGCCCCGACGCGACATCCGTCTCCGAAGCCATCGATGCGCTCTCCGACCGCGGCGTGGCGTTCGCCCTCAGCGCCCGCGACAAGGACGGCGCGATCCTGCATTTGCGCGGACGCGCGGTGGGCTCGATGGCCGCGGTGTGGTTCGCGCCGGAAAGCGAGGCGGGCGCGCAATCGCCGGAACTCGCCAATATTCTCGATGCGCTTCCCATTCCCGTCTGGCTGCGCGACAGGACGCTCGCGCTCGTCTGGGGCAACCGCGCCTTCCTGAATTCCGTCGGCGCACCCGATGTGGAGGTGGCGGCGGCCACGCAATTGTCGCTCGACAAATCCGAGCGCGATCTCGCGAGCGCCGCGCGCGCCGAAGGCCACGCCATGGAAGCCAAGCGCTTCGCCGTGGTCGGAGGGCACAGGCGCGCGCTCGCCTTCACCCATGTGCCGCTCGACGATACGGGCATCGTGGGCGCGGCCATCGACGTGACGGCCGTTTCCAATGCCGAAGCGCGGCTGCAGCAGCATATCGATGCGCATGCCGATACGCTCGACAAGCTGGCAACGGCCGTCGCCATTTTCGGGCGCGATCAGAAGCTCAGTTTCTACAATCGCGCTTTCGCGCGGCTCTGGGGCCTCGCCGAAACCTGGCTCGATGCGCATCCCGCCGACGGCGAAATCCTCGACCGTTTGCGCGAGGCGCGCCGGTTGCCGGAGCAGCGCGATTACCAGGCGTGGAAACGCGCGCGCCTGTCGCTCTACGAACAATCCGGCGAATATCTGCCGGAGGAGCTCTGGCATGTGCCCGGCGGCAAGACTTTGCGCGTGGTGGCGCAGCCGCATCCCTTCGGCGGGCTTACATATCTCTATGAGGACGTGACGGAGAAGCTCGCGCTCGAAAGCTCCTACAACACGCTCATCAAGGTGCAGTCGGCGACGCTCGACACGCTGCAGGAAGGTGTCGCCGTGTTCGGTCCCGACGGCAAGCTCAAGCTGCACAACGCGGCCTTCGCGCGCATCTGGGAGCTGGAACCGGCGAGCCTCGAAGGCGAGCCGCATATCCAGCGCATCGCCGAGATGTGTAGCGCGCGTTTCGGCGTGGCGCATGAATGGCAGCGGCTGGTGGCGGGGATTTCCTCCGGCTCCGAACGCAGGCGCGACTGGGGCGAGATGGAGCGCAGCGACAAGACGATCCTGTCGCTGTCACTCGCGCCTTTGCCCGATGGCGCCACGCTCGTGACCTTCGCCGACGTCACCGACCGCTTCCGCATCGAAAGCGCGCTGCGCGATCGCAACGAGGCGCTCGAAGCCGCCGACCGTCTCAAATCCGATTTCATCCATCATGCGTCGTTTTTGTTCCGCGATCCGCTGAATGCGGTGCACGGCTTCGCCGACCTGCTCGCTTCGGGCAGCGCGGGCGCGCTCAACGAGCGCCAGCAGGAATATGTCGAGGACATCCTCACCGCCTCCAACAAGCTTGCCGAAGTGACGAGCGACATCCTCGATCTCGCGATGATCGATTCCGGCGCCATGCGGCTCGAACTGGCGCGCGTCGATCTCTTCGAGCTCTTGTCGCGCGCGGCGGCTTCGCTCAAGCGCCATGCCGAAAGCCTCGACATCGCGTTTACGCTCGATTGCGCACCCGATATCGGGATCGTGATCCTCGATCAGCGGCGCGTGCGCCAGATCGTGTTCAATCTTCTCTCCAATGCCTTCAAATACACCCCGCGCGGCGGCGCCATCGCGCTGGGCGCGCGCATCACCGGCGACGACGTGCAGATCTACGTCTCCGACACCGGCCCCGGCATCGCGCCCGAAGTGAAGGCCAATGTGTTCGAGCACTTCGCGGCCAAGGGGCGGAGCGGCCAGCGCGCGGGCGCCGGCCTCGGGCTCGCGCTCGTCAACCGCTTCATCGAGCTGCATGACGGCTGGGTGGAGATCGACAGCTCCATCGAGCGCGGCACGACCGTGCGCTGCCATTTGCCGCGGCGCTATCACGACGGCGCTCCGGCCGGCGAAACCAAGGTGGCGTAGGCCGCGGGCGTGCTATAAAGGCGGCGCAACAAGGGTTTGCCGCCATGTCCATTCTCGATCTCGACGCCATCCGCGCTTCGGAAGTTCACCACGCGCCTTATGATTACATGATGGGCAAAGGCGCGATCCGGCCCGAGGCTGTGGCGGCGTTGCGCGAAGATTTTCCCGACATCAAGGCGACGGGCTTTCATCCGCTGGAGCAGATGGAGGTGAAAGGCGCGTTTGCCGAACTCATCCGCGAGATCGAAAGCCCGCAATTCACGGCGGCGGTTTCGGACACTTTGGGCGTCGATTTGCGGCCATACCCGACGCTCATCACCGTGCGCAAAGTTTCGGCGGCGCATGAGGGGCGCATCCATTGCGATTCCGAAAGCAAGATCGCGACGCTGCTGATCTATCTGAACGAAGGCTGGCTATCGCCCGACGGCCGCTTCCGCGTGCTGAAGAGCAACAAGAGCTTCGACGATTACGTGGTGGAAGTGAGCCCGGAACTGGGAAGCGTCGTCGCCTTCCGCCGCGCCGATCATTCATGGCATGGGCATACGCCGTTTGTGGGCGAGCGCCGCGTGGTGCAGATCGCGTGGGTGCGCAGCCAGGACGACATCGACCGCAAGAAGAAGCGGCACGGGATGTCGAGTTTCTTCAAGAAAATTTTGGGGCGGGAGAAGGCGGAGGCGTATTGATTTTAGCTATACTTCGTTGCGCTTCTGCTGGAACCCACAAGCGGTGATTAACCATGGTACGGAAATTCAAATGGATTGATTCCATTTGCCGATTTTCCTATCGATTTAGCGCGACATTTGTGATGCTAGCAGCGATAGCGTCTGCCGTCGCGGCGGTTGCTTCTGCGATCGCAACCACGCGTTCAGCGGAGACCGCTCGGCATTCGGCAGAGGCGGCTGAACGTTCGGTAGAGATTGCTCGCCAAGTCCAAACATTGGTGACCGAACAGACACAGGTCGCAGTTCGCGATCAGTTGCCGATTTTCCAATATGACATGGTTCGGGCATCTCGAGGCGGATCGATTCCGAGTGCAATCAAAATTGTTGTGACGGACGAGGG
>DATIZS010000024.1:0-3607 GCA_035516955.1 Rhizomicrobium sp. | reverse complement strand
CGCGCCGCCCAGACCGCGCGTGCTTCTGGTCTGCACCGGGAATTGTTCCAACAAGACGCTGTTTACAAAGCTGGACGAGGCACTGCCGGAGATTGTCGCTCTTTTTGAAACGGGCAACCGCGTCGTGGAACTGCACTGAGCGCGGCGGGCCTTTCATGCGGGCGTGCGGCCTCCGGCCAATGCCGCCGTACATTTCGCCGCGCTAAAAATACGCCTGCAGAATCAATATGTTGCATGAATTTCATGTTCTTGACAGCCTGTAACCTCATCCCTATGGTCCGCGCGCCTTCGAACGGGCCGCGAAGGTGCGAATCCGGCCGATGAATGCGGGCGAACGGGGCGAGCCATGAGCGACGAGCCTCCCGAACCCGACGATCTGCGACGCTTAAGCGAGCGGCTCGACGAGGCGCGCCGGCGCGAAGCCGCGAAGGCGCCGAAAGCGGGAAACGCCGCTCCGCTCTCGGTCGCATTCCGCTTCACGACGGAACTGGTGGCGGCCCTTGTGGTGGGCGGCGCGCTGGGATGGGGCATGGATCGGCTGTTCGGCACGCGCCCGATCTTCATGGTGGTGATGTTTTTTCTGGGTGCGGCGGCGGGCATCAGGAACGTGATGGGCGCCGCCAAAGAGATGAACGAACGCGCGGCCAAAGCGGCGATGGACGACAAGGCCGGGAACAAGGAATGATCTCGTGGCGATGACCCCCATGGCGCAGTTCAGCGTGAAGCCGCTCATCAGCGCGCCGATCCTGACCATTGCCGGCCATCCCATCTATTTCACCAACCAGGCGCTCTGGATGTGCGTGCTGGTGGCGGCGGCATCGCTGTTCCTGATCGCGGGCGGTGCAAAACGCAGCCTTGTGCCCGGCCGGCTGCAATCCATGGCGGAACTCTCCTACGAATTCGTCGGCAATATGATCGAATCCGCCGCCGGGAAGGATGGCTTGCGCTTCTTCCCCTTCGTGTTCGCGATCTTCTTCTTCGTGCTGTTCTCCAATTATTTCGGGCTGATCCCCGGCGTCTTCACGGTGACAAGCCAGATCGCAGTGACTTTCGCGCTGGCCGCGGTGGTGATCGTCGTCGTCATCGTCACCGGCTTCATGGAACACGGGTTTCGCTTCCTGAAGCTCTTCGTGCCGGAAGCGCCGCTGGTGCTTCTGCTGCTGATGGTGCCGATCGAGATCATCTCCTTTTTCACCCGCCCCATTAGCCTTTCGGTGCGTCTCTTCGCCAACATGCTGGCGGGGCACACCATGCTTCAGGTGTTCGCCGGTTTCGTCATCGCGCTGGCCGGCGCGGGCGGCGTCCTGTCGCTGCTCTCCATCGCGCCGATGCTGCTCATCATCGCCATCATGGCGCTCGAATTCCTCGTTGCGGGCCTGCAGGCCTATGTGTTCGCCATCCTCACCTGCATCTACCTCAACGAAGCCTTGCATCTCCACGATCATCACTAGAAAGGGACGTTTCATGGATATCGCTGCAGCGAAAATGATCGGCGCGGGCCTTGCCTGCTTCGCGCTGGCCGGAGCCGGCGTCGGCATCGGCCTTGTGTTCGGCAATTATCTGCAAGGAGCCCTCCGCAATCCGGGCGCGGCCGCCTCGCAGACCACCAACATGTTCCTCGGCTTCGCGCTCTGCGAAGCGACGGGCCTGTTCGGTCTCGTCATCGCGCTCATCATCCTGTTCGGCATGTGATGGACGCGCACGCCACCACGACAGGAACGCAGGTTCCGGCGAGCGGCGGCTTTCCGCCGTTCAAGACGGAGACCTTCCCGAGCCAGATCTTCTGGCTCGCGGTGACGTTTGCCGCACTTCTGATCGTGATGTGGCGCATTGCCGTGCCGCGCATCGGCGGCACGATCGAGGGACGCAAAGCGAAAGTCGCGGGCGATCTGGCCGCGGCCGAAAAGCATCGCAACGCCGCCGAAGCGGCCTCGTCGGCCTATCAGCAGGCGCTGGCCGAAGCGCGCGGCCGCGCCCATGGCATCGCCGAGGACAACCGCAAGAAGCTCATCGCCGAAGTCGAAAAGGCCAAGGCCGACGCCGATGCCGCAGCGCAGGCCGAGCTCGCCAAGGCCGAAGCGCGCATCGCCGAAGTGCGCGAGCAATCGCGCGCCCATGTCGCCAATGCGGCGCGCGATGCGGCGGCCGACATCGTGGCGCGGCTGACCGGCGACACGATTTCGCCCGCCGAAGCCGAAGCCGCGATCGCGGCCGTGCGGCGCTAGGAGGTTCGCATGGAATTCCTCGGCGATCCGGAAACCTGGGTAGGCCTCGGCTTTATCGTCATCATCGGCATTTTCCTTTATCGGCGCGTGCCGGCCTTCGTCGTGGCCGCGCTCGATGCGCGCGCCGCCGCCATCTCCAAGGAACTCGATGAAGCCAGGCGCCTGCGCGAAGAGGCCGAAGCGGTCCTCGCCGAATATGCGAGGAAGGCGGCGAGCGTGGAGAAGGAAGCCGAGGCCATCATCGCCGCGGCGAAGGCCGAGGCCGAACGCTACGGCGCCGAGCAGCGCGTCGCGCTGAAATCCCAGATCGCGCGGCGTGCCGAGCAGGCGCAAGCCAAGATCGCGCAGGCAGAAAGCGCAGCCATGGCCGAACTCCGCGCGCTCGCCGCCGATGCGGCCGTCGCCGCAGCCGAGAAACTGATCCAAGCGCGTCTCGACGAAAAACGCGCCGCCTCGCTGATCGAGCAGAGCATCAAGGAATTGCCGGGGAAGTTGAATTAAACCCCGTTGTCATGGCCCGCCTGAGTAGCGGGCCGCCCAGTTGCATTCTGCGCGATATGAGAAGCGAGAACTGGGTGGCCCGCATCCGCGGGCCATGACAGTTTTGTTTGTGATTACGAAAGCAAATACCACGCGAACAGCGCGACCATCACGATATCGGCGAGCGCCATCGGGAATGCGGGCAGGCGCCGTGTGGTGGAGGCGCTCGCGACGACCGGCAGGATGAAGGTCGATTTGCCGGCGATCGAATAGAGCATGATCGCGTCGCGGATTTCCGGATGATAGGCGGCATAGATGAGGAGCGCGCCCGAGCCGAAGATCATGATCCCCCAGCTCCGCAGCGCGAGCAGGCCCGAGAACGACACGATGTTCTCGCCGAAGATGAACTGGTGGAAGCTGCGCGGCGCCACCGCATAAAGCAGCATCGAACAGGTCAGGATGCCCGAAATCTCCAGCACCCAGCCGATATGCGCATCGATCCACATTATTTGTTCTCCGGCAGGACGGTGCGGATGTGCAGCTCGCGCAATTGTTTGGGCGAGACTTCGCTCGGCGCGTTCATCATCAAATCTTCGGCCTGCTGGTTCATGGGGAACATGGTGACTTCGCGCAGATTTTCTTCGCCCGCGATCAGCATGACGATGCGGTCGATGCCCGGCGCCGTGCCGCCGTGGGGCGGCGCGCCGCAGCGAAACGCATTCAGCATGCCCGCGAATTTCGTTTCCGTCTCCTCCCGCGCGTAGCCCGCGATCTCGAAGGCCTTCAGCATCACGTCGGGATCGTGGTTGCGGATGGCGCCGCTGGACAGCTCGATGCCGTTGCAGACGATGTCGTACTGGAAGGCATTGATGCCGAGGATCGTGGCCGAGTTCTTGGGGTCG
>DATIZS010000023.1:0-12709 GCA_035516955.1 Rhizomicrobium sp. | reverse complement strand
AAATCCACGATCTCCTTCAATTCCTCTTTCGCTTCATCGACGCCGGCCACGTCCTCGAACGTCACGCGGCCGGTGCGCTCGGTCAAAAGCTTGGCGCGCGATTTGCCGAAGCCCATCGCCTTGCCGCCGCCCGACTGCATCTGGCGCAGGAAGAAAATCCACACGCCGATCAGAAGCAGCATCGGGAACCAGTTGATGAAGATGCCCATCAGCGTGGGCATGCCGCTGTCATCGGGCACGGCATTGAAATTCACATTGTGGTCGAGCAGCCGCGAAACGAGATTGGGATCGTCGGGCTTGTAGGTCGTGAATGCCTGGCCGTTGGAAAGCGTACCCTTGAGCTGGTTGCCCTGGATGGTGACCGTTTTGACCTCGCCCTGCACCACGTCCTGGTTGAACTGGGTGTAGGTGATGGCATTGGCACTGGTGTGGCTGCCCGTTCCCTGGAACATGTTGAACAGCGCCACCAGAAGAAGCGCGATGATGATCCAGAGGGCGAGATTGCGAAGATTGTTCACGAGCTTTCTTCCCGGGACCCCCAAGAGGTGGTCCTTCCACCAACCCTATATGGGGGCATTCATACTGCTTTGCCAGCCATTAAACCGTTAAGACATACGCATACGCAATGAGGCAACGCAAATCCCGTTAATTGTGACCGAACAAATCCATAATCCTGAGTCAATCCCGGGATTTGCGGGGTTTTTCGGGGCCGATCCGCAATGTTTTGGGCCCGAAACAGGCGGCGCCGGCGGGCGCGGGCCCGATCCGGCAACCGTGAAGGGTCGCAGGTCCCCCATCGGGCAGTGAATCGAAAAGCCGCTCCAGCCGCTCGAACCGGGGCCTGTACGGCTTGCCGCCGATGCGCCCGAGCAGGCGGGCGAGCGCGCGAAGCCCGATTTCCCGCGGCGCGCTGGCAAGGGCTGCGCCGTCCAGCAACACCTCTCCATCCTCGAAGCGGCAGGAGCCCGCGATCAGCGCATCGGTCTCGGCCTCGAGTGCCGCGCGCGCACGGGAAAGATGGGCCGCGGCCGCGGCGATGCGCGCAGGCGAGAGCCCCAGCGCCTCGAGCTCGGGCCAGCTCGCGCGAATGCGCACCCGGGCAAAGCGCGGATCGCGGTTCATCGGGTCCTCGTGCCATGCCACACCCGACGTCTTGAGATAAACGCGCAAAGCGCTGCGCGTGAGCCCGAGAAGCGGACGCACGAGTTTCAGCGAAGCGAACTCAGGCACGGGAAAGGGCGAAACGGCCTGCATGGAGGAAAGCCCGTCGAGCCCGCTTCCGCGCGCAAGGCGCAAAAGAAACGTCTCGGCCTGATCCTCGAGCGTATGCGCCAGATAAAGCGCTTCGATGGCGTGGTCGCGGCACCACGCGCCCATCAAACGATAACGCGCCTCGCGCGCGGCCGCTTCGATGCCGGATTTGGGCTTGGGGCCTAGCCACGAAAGACAATGCGCTTCGAGGCCGTATTCGCGCGCGACGCGCAAAACGCGCTTCGCTTCTTTTTCCGAGTCCGCTCTCAAGCCGTGATCGACCGTGAGCACGATCGGCGGAGGCTTGCGCTGCGCGCGCGCCCAGCCTGCCAGCATCAGCATCAGCGCGAGCGAGTCGCCTCCGCCCGACACCGCGACCGCGCCCGGCCATGGCAGGCCCTCGAAACGGCGAGCCTCAGCGGCAGAGATCTTTGCGCGCGGCCTTGGCCTGGTCGATTTCGGTTTTGGCTTGCGGATATTTGCCCGGGAGCGCGGCAAGGGTGGTGCAGCCTTCTTTCTTCTGATCCATCGCAACCAGCGATTGACCGAGCTTCAACATGCTATCGGGGCCGCGCGGGGATGTGGGATATTTCTTGATCACGATGGCGAATGAGCGCGCGGCATCGGGATAATTCTTCTGCACATAGGCTATGTCGCCCACCCAATAGACGGCCTGCGAGGCGAGATCGTCGTCGGGATAGGTGTCGGCGAAGTTCTGGAATGCGGCCGCGGCCTCGTTGTATTGGGCGCGCGCGAGCAGGTTCATGGCCGCGTCGAACTGTTTTCGCGTGTCGGCGGGCGCAGGCTGGTTGCTCGCGACGGCGGCCGCGGGCGCCGCGTTGGCCGGCAGCGTGCCCAGGATGCCGGGCGGCGGCGAAAGATGGATGGGCGCATTGTCGGACGCGCCCTGAGGCTGCGGTGCCGGTGCTGTTGTGCCAGTACTCTGCCCCGCGCAGGGAAGCCCGTTGTCGCCGCCGCTCGCGTTCGCGCCGAGCTGCTGGGCGGCCATGGTGCAGATCTTGTAGTCGAAATCCTTCTGCATCTGGGCGATGTGCTGGTTGACGACATCCATCCGGTGGCTGAGGTCTTCCATTTCGCCCGTCAGCCGCTGCAGCGAATTCTCCATATCCTCGACGCGCTGGTTGAGCTGCGAAAGCTGGCTGTCCTGATTGCTCTCGTGCTGCTGGCGGGCGGCTTTTTCCTCGTCGCTCTCGCCGAAGAGCTGGGCGAGCTGGACGCCTTTGGCTTCGGCCACCTTCTCTTCCAGCACGCGCAATTTCGCCTGATCGGCATCGAGGCGCTTTGCCAGCGCCGCGGACGTATCGGCGGCGAAGGCCGGACTTGCGCCGAGCCCGATCGCCAGGATCGCGGCACTCCATTTGCGCATCCGCGCCTTTGCATATTCGCTCATGGTCATCACCGTCTCTGGCGGGCATTCAGGGCGAACTTCTAGCCCAAAATGAGGCTTAAACCATTGCCAAAAAGAAAGGGGCGCTCTTTCGAAGAACGCCCCTTCCTTCAACCGATGCCGGGAAGGCTCAGGAACTGGCCCCGGCCGTGATGGTCGTCACGCCGCGGCGGTTCTGCGCCCAGCAATCCTCGTTCGACTCCGTGCAGATCGGACGCTCTTTGCCGTAGGAGATCGTGTCGACGCGGGCCGACGAGACACCGAGGCTCACCAGATAATCCTTCACCGCATTGGCTCTGCGCGCGCCGAGCGCGAGGTTGTATTCGCGTGTGCCGCGCTCGTCGCAATGACCTTCGATGGTCACGCGCACGGAAGGATATTGCTGCAGCCAGGCCGCCTGCTTCTGCAGGATCGCGCGGTCGGAATCGTGCAGATCGTATTTGTTGTAGTCGAAATGCACCGTGTCGCCGACATTGACGCGCAGATCTTCCGCGCTTCCGGGCACGATCGATGGCGCCTGCTGGACTTCCGTCGAGGCCGCAGGCGGCGGCGCGGTCGCGGCCGCTTCCGGCTTGGTCGTGCAGCCGGCAAGAACGAAGACGGCCCCGATGGCCGCCAGTTTGAGACCCGTCGAATAATTGATCATGGAAGACGCTCCATCTGGCACGGTCCCCGAGTGCGCAAGGACCGCGCAGGAACCACCGCGCGCACCGCTTCGATAACGTGTGATGGGCCGGAAAGACCCGTACAAATTTGTGCCAATTGTAGAAAGCTCTCCTTACTGGATCAAGGGCGACCACGCCGGATCGGAGGCATCGCCGGGCGTCAGCACGCGTCTTTCGTTGCGACCTGTGACATCTACGGACCATATCTGGCTGCCGCGGCCGCCGCGCAACGTTCTGGTAAACATCAAAACGCGGCCGTTGGGCGCCCAGGTCGGGCCTTCGTCCTCCCAGCCGTCGGAGAGAAGGCGCTCGCCGCTACCATCGGTACGCATGACGCCAACGCGAAAGATTCCCTCGGCTTGTCTGGTAAACGCGATCAGGTCGCCGCGCGGGCTCCAGACGGGCGTGCCCGACCTGCCCTCGCCGAAGCTGATGCGGTGCGGGTTCGAGCCGTCGGCATTCATGATGTAGATCTGCTGGCTTCCGCCGCGGTCGGATTCGAAGGCGATCTGCCTGCCATCCGGCGAATAGCTTGGCGAGGTGTCGATGGCCGGATCATATGTCAGCCGCGTCACCGCGCGCGTTCGCAAATCCATCACGTAAATGTCGGAATTTCCGTTCGATTCCAGCGTCATGACGATCTTGTTGCCGTCCGGCGAAAAACGCGGACTGAACGTCATATTGGGAAAATCGCCCAGCATCTGCTGGCGGCCGGTTTCCAGGTCGAAGAGATAAACGCGCGGCTTGCTGCTGATATAGGACATGTAGGCGATCATCTGCGCGGTAGGGTTGAATCGCGGCGTCAGCACAAGATAGGAGCCGTCGGTCAGGAAGCTCGGATTGGCGCCGTCCTCGTCCATGATGGCCAGGCGCTTTCTGCGATGCAGCGCAGGCCCGGATTCGGAAATGAAAACGATGCGCGTGTCGAAATAGCCTTTCTCGCCCGTGATGCGCTGATAGATGGCATCGGAAATGAGATGCGCGATGCGCCGCCAGTTTTCGGGCGCGGTGTAATATTGCAGGCCCAGCATCTGGCTTTCGCCGAACACGTCCCACAGGCGGAAATCGACGCGCAGCCGGCCGTCGGGCTGCATGGCCGCCTGGCCGGTGACGAGGCCTTGCGCATTGATGACGCGCCAATCGGCATATTGTGGCGGTGTGTTGATGTCCTTGATGTGCTCGATGAAGGATTTGGGATCGAGCGGCTTGAACAATCCGGAACGGTCGAGATCGGCGCGCACCACGCTTGCGATATTGGCGGCCGCGGTCTGATCGCCGGGCGCGGGCGCCACGAAATCGGGAATGGCGATGGGCATGGGCTGGACATTGCCCACATTGACGTCGACGTGGAGCTGGGCCGAGGCCGGCGCCCCGGCAAACAGAACCGCCCCCAGCACAACGATTGCGAGCCGGAAATTCTTCATGCGCCAGTCTCCCGAATTGTCGTCTTTGCGAACTATTGGCCCATCATCTCGCGCGGATCGAAGTGGAACGGATCGATCTCGCGCCATTGGCTGTAACGGTCCACCGGCAGTTTGTACGGCGCGCATTCGTAGATCGCGCGCATTGCGGCGTCCTGGGCCGCGCGCCTGAACGTGCCGGGCGCGGCATAACTGCCAATCAATTGTGGCGCCTGTGCGACCGATCCGTCCGGATTGAGGAAAAGATCGAAATCGACGACGAGTTCCGCGGCGTTGGGCGCGCCCACGGGCGGGCTCCAGCAGCGCTCGATCTGGCTTCGAAGCGAATCCGCGAGATCGGCGGTCATGGCGCTCTGCGCGCCGAAACCTTTGATGTTGCGCGTGCCGGGCTTGGCGGAAGACGGCGCGCTTTTCGGCGCGCTCTTGTCGAGCAGCGCCATGATGGAATTGATGTCGAATTTGGTTTTCGCCTTGGGCTTGGGAGGCGCGGGCTTGAGCATGGGCACGATGTGCGGAACCGCCTTCTCCTTGACCAGCGGTTGCGAAGGCGCGGTTTGCGGCAGAGGCGCCGCCTCGGCTTCTTCCTCGGGCGGCTGGACCTCGGGCTGCTGATTGACGAGCGGCGGCGGCGTCACGTCCTGCACCTTCGGCGCTTCGATCTGCTCGGGCGCGATATTGGTCTTGTCGGCGACGGTCACGAGATCGACGGGAACGACGGGCGGCGTCTCGTCGATGATCTCGAGCCTGTGGGCGAAGGAAAAAAGCGTCGCCAGGATCACGACCGCATGCAAGCCCACCGCGCCGATGAGCCCGAGCGCGGAGAAGCGGTTGCCTGCGAGCGAGGCCGCCGAAATCCTAGTCCTTTTTATGTTCAGGCTTTGCGACATCGGTTACGAGCCCGATATGGGTGAAGCCGGCCGCGCTGATGCGCGCCATCACTTCCATGACGCGGCCGTAATCGACGGATCTGTCGCCACGCACAAAGATGCGCTGGTCATAGCCGTTGGCGGCGATGGCTTCGAGCTTGGGAACGAGCGCGTCCTCGCCGATCGGTGTGTTCTGCAGGAAGATGCGCCCGTCTTTCGCCACCGTCACGGAAAGCGGCTCGCGGTCCTGGCCGAGCGGCTGCGCCTTCGTCTTGGGCAGATCGACGGGAACGCCCACGGTCAGCAGCGGCGCCGTCACCATGAACACGATCAGCAGCACGAGCATCACGTCCACGAAGGGCGTGACGTTGATCTCCGCCATCGGGCGGATGCGCCCGCGCCTTCCGGGATCGCGCTTGACGGCGGCGACCATCAGCGCACCGCTTTCTCGTCGAGCTGGCGGGAAAGGATCGCGGAGAATTCGTCGGCGAAGCCTTCGAGACGGCCCGTGTAGCGGGAAATGTCATTGACGAATTTGTTGTAGAAGATGACGGCGGGAATGGCGGCGAGAAGCCCCATGGCGGTGGCGAACAGCGCTTCGGCGATGCCCGGCGCCACAACGGCAAGCGTGGTGTTGTGCTGGGCCGCGATCGCGGTGAACGAATTCATGATGCCCCACACCGTTCCGAACAATCCGACGAAGGGAGCGGTCGCGCCCACGGTCGCGAGGAAGCCGAGCTGGCGTTCCACGCCGATGGTCTCGCGCAGGATCGTGACCGACATCGCCTTGTCGATGCGGTCCTTGATGCCGGCGAGCATGGATTCGCGCGGCGGGCCGCCTTCGAAGGCGCGGCGCCATTCGCGCAAGGCCGAGATGAACACCGCCACCATCGGATGATCGGCGTTCTTGCCGAATTGCGCGTAGAGATCGTCCAGCGACTGGCCCGACCAGAAGATCTTCTCGAAGCGCGAGGCGCGGCGATGAAGGGCCGAGATCGCGAGCCATTTGTTCAGGATGATCACCCACGACCATAAGGACGCCAGAAGCAGGATGATCATCACCGTCTTGACCAGCGGATCGGCGCGCTCGAACAGCGACACGATGGAGATGCCGCTCACTTCGGGACTGAACGATCCGCCGGTCTGGGTGACATCGACCGGCGTTGTGGGGGCCGCGGCCGGCGCGCCCAGTTCCTGCGTCTGGGCCGGTTCGCCGACCGGAGCGGATTTGGGCGCGGTCTGGGCGGTTGCGGGCATCGCGCCCAGAGATATCGCCAGCGCAACGCCCGCGAAAACACGACGGAATTTCATGAACGGACCACTCCCTGCGCGAACCGGCCGCGACTGCCCCTCGCTGGCCCTGGCCGGAAGAAGCGCATTCGAACGTGGCCGAATTTGGGCGTCTATTGTTAAGCCTCTGTTTGCAATAGCAAAGGGGAGAGTTTGTCGCGCATCGCTTGCGGAATGCGGCGCGGCCGCCCCGTAAGCGTGATGATGCACGCCTCCACCTGACCATGCACGAGAAGCGTATTGCCACAGTAAATCTTTTGGTCGGCATTCATGCGGGCGCCGGTCAGCGCCGATGCAACCGTATGGACTTCGATCAGATCGTCCACCCGCGCGGGGCGGAAATATTCGAGGCTCGCTTTGCGCAAGGTCCAGGCGGTGGGTTCTTCGTCTTCGAGCATGGCGAGACGCTCGATGCCGGCGCAGCGGAAGAATTCCGAGCGCCCGCGCTCCATGAAGCGCAGGTAATTTGCATGATAGACGACGCCGGAAAGATCGGTGTCTTCGTAATAGATCCGCAAGGGCAGGATATGCGTCTTGCCTTCGAAGCGCCCGAATCCTTCGTTCGACCGCTCGCTCATGCTGTTGCGGTTCGCGCGTCGCGGATGGCGGCGTAGGCGAGGACGGTGCCGACGGTCCACAAAAGCCACGCGCCGCCTTGCCAGAGACCGGAACGGTCGCCGGTGTAAAGCTGCGAGGCCCAGACAAAGGCGATGCCGTCGAGCATCAATCCGACAAGGGAAATGATCACCGCCGTGTTCATCACGCGTTTCGGATCGCCCTTCACCATGCGATGAGCGCCTTCGATCCCGAGCGCGCCGAAGGGAATGGTGATGGCGAAGAGCGCGAGCGTGATCGGTCCCCCGGCGAGCCAGCCGAGCGGAAGCGTGAAACGGATGAGCATGGCGGCGAGGAACCATGTGACGGCGCCCATGACGACGAGAACGAGTTGACGGTGCTGCATCATTCTTCCTCCTCGAACAATTGCGGTTGGACCGCGCTTTGCGGCGGCGCGGGCATGCCCAGATGGCCGAACGCCGCGCCCGTGAGGATACGCCCGCGCGGCGTGCGTTGCACGAAGCCTTGCTGCAACAGGAACGGCTCCACGATCTCCTCGATGGCGTCGCGCGCCTCGCCGAGGGCCGCCGCGATGGTCTCGATCCCCACCGGCCCGCCGCCGAACGCTTCCGCGATCAGCGCGAGATAGCGTTTGTCGAAGGCATCGAGGCCGCGATGATCGACTTCGAGGCGGGTCAGCGCGGCATCGGCGATCTTCGCATCGACGCGCGAATGATTTGCGACGGAGGCGAAATCGCGCACGCGTTTCAGCAATCTTCCCGCGATACGCGGCGTGCCGCGGGCGCGGCCTGCGATCTCTCGCGCGCCTTCGTTGCTGAGATCGAAACCCAGCACGCGCGCGCCGCGCTCCACGATCGAAAGCAATTCGTCCGCCGAATAGAAATTCAGCCGAACCGGAATGCCGAAACGGTCGCGCAGCGGCGTGGTGATGAGGCCCGAGCGCGTGGTGGCACCGATGAGCGTGAAGGGCGCAAGCGTGATCTTCACCGAGCGCGCGGCGGGCCCTTCGCCGATCACGAGATCGAGCTCGAAATCCTCCATCGCCGGATAAAGGATTTCCTCGACCGCCGGATTGAGGCGATGGATTTCGTCGATGAACAACACGTCGCGCGGCTCGAGATTGGTGAGGATGGCGGCGAGATCGCCCGCCCGCGCCAGCACCGGCCCCGACGTCGAGCGGAAATTCACGCCCAATTCGCGCGCCACGATCTGCGCCAGCGTCGTCTTGCCCAAGCCGGGCGGACCCGAAAACAGCACATGATCCAGCGCCTCTGCCCGCGCACACGCCGCTTTGATGAACACGGAAAGATTTTCGCGCGCCTGTTGCTGGCCCACGAATTCGCCGAGCCGCTTGGGGCGCAAAGATGCTTCCAGCGAATCCTCTTCGGCCCGCTCGGGGGCCACAAGGCGATCCGACTCCGCTTTTGCTTGCGCCACGGACATCAGCCCTCCCACGGGTCCACAATGTCGAGTCCGTCGAAAGGAAAATGCTTCACATTCCTTGTGACGAAGGTAAAGCCATATGCCAGGGCAGTGGCCGCAATCTGGCCGTCGGCAACCGGAACCGACGGTTTCGTCGCACGAAGATACCCCCATTGTTTTGCGACGGCATCGTCCAGCACCACGATTCTGTCGGCAAAGCGTTTCTCCACCTCTCCGACCCATGCGCCAAGTTCGCGCTGGCGCACGCCGCTCGAAAGCCGGGCCACGCCATAGTGCAGTTCGCCCAAAGTCACGGCGCTGATGAAGAGCTCCGCCGGATTCTGGAACTTCATCCAGCCGACAACGCGCGGATCGGGCCGCGCCTTGACGCCTTCCGAAATGACGCATGTATCGAGCAGCAACATCAGAACACTTTTCTCGGCTTTTCACGCTTGCGGGGCGGCAGCTTGAATTCCGCAACCGTGGGCGCGGACAGCCACCAATCGACCAATGTTTTCGGTTTCTTCTTCTTAGCGGCACGTTCCTCAATCAGGCGCACCTCGAATTTCGGTTCGCCGCGATAGGAGATTTGTTGCGGTTCGCCTTCGGCAGCGCGCAGCAGTTCGGAGAAGCGCGCCTTGGCATCTTGCACGGGCCATACCTTGTCCATGACGAACTCCTGACTAGTCTGACTAGTCAGATCGTATCCTAGCGGCCCACGCCCCGCAAGCTTTCGCGGATCAGCGCATCGACGGGTGCCGCGCCCAGATCGCGCACGGCGCGGGCCACCATTTCGGCGGCCTGACCCTGAGAATAGCCGAGCTTGACGAGTGCCGCGACCGCATCGGATTCGGGCCCGCGCGGCGCTGTGGAGGCTGCTTCTTCGGCGTGGCCGCGCAGCATCATCGACGGCGCCTTGTCCTTCAATTCGCTGACGATGCGGGCCGCGAGCTTGGGGCCTACGCCTTGCGCGCGGCAAACGGCGATCTTGTCGCCCAAGGCAATCGCGCGCTCGAGTTCGCGGGGGGAAAGCGCGGAAAGCACATGCAGCGCCACGCGCGCGCCCACATTCTGCACCGTCTGCAACAGGCGGAACCATTCGCGCTCCTCGGCGCCGGAAAATCCGTAGAGCTTGATGGTTTCGTCGGTGATCGCGGTTTCGACGATCAGCGAAACATGCGCGCCCGGCTGCAGCTTCGACAAAGTGGATGCCGGGCAGTGCACCAGATAGCCGACGCCGTTCACGTCGAGGATCGCGTGATCCTCGGCAATCGAATCCACAAGGCCGCTCAGTTTGCCGATCATGCCAGCGCCGTTTTTTTAATGGCCGCTCTGGCGGACGGCGAACCGGTGCCCACTTCGCCTGCCAACGCTCCCATGATCTTCGCGCGCGTCGAGGCGTAATGCGCATGCGCGATCGCCGCCGCCAGCGCATCCGCCGCATCGGCTTGCTCGACGCGCGCGGTGGGAAGCAGGCGCTTCACCATCGCCTGCACCTGCGCCTTGTCCGCGTGGCCCGCGCCGACGACGCATTTCTTGATGTGATTGGGCGCGTATTCGGCGATCTCGAGGCCCGCTTGCGCCGCGGCCAGCAGCGCGATCGCGCGCGCATGGCCGAGCTTGAGCGCGGCGGAAGGATCCTTGTGCACGAAGGCCTGTTCGACCGCGATGGCGCCGGGCTTCCACTCGGCGATCACCTCGCGCAGCGCTTCATGCAGCGCCAGCAGCCGCGCGCCCAGATCGCTCTTCGCGTCGCTCGCGAGTACGCCATGGGCGACATGGCCGAGTTTCGAGCCGGAAACATCGATCACGCCCCAGCCCATGCGGGCCAGGCCGGGATCGAGGCCGAGAATGCGCATCGCCATCGTCGCTTCCGAACGAATCGAAAACGGAGTGTCGGATATGCAGCGGCATCTAAGCAACCACCCTTGTCATCCCGGCCGAGCAACGCGAGAGCCGGGACCCACCGAGACACCAGCCAAGTGGGTGCCGGATAGCCGCTGACGCGGCTTCCGGGATGACAACGCGTGTTTAAGCCGAAAGCTTCGCCAATAGCGCGTCCGAAAGCTCGTAATTGCCATAAACGTTCTGGACGTCGTCATGGTCGTCCAGCACGTCGAGCAGCTTCACCAGGCTTTCGCCGGCTTCGTCGGAGACGGGGTTGGTGTTCTGCGGCCGCCAGACGATGGAGGCCGATTGAGGTGCGCCGAGTGTCGCTTCCAGCGCGTCGCGAACCTGGCCGAAATCCTCGATAGGACAGAGGAATTCGTGGGCCTCGGCGGTGGAGACGCATTCCTCCGCGTCCGCCTCGATGGCGGCTTCGAGCATCGCGTCGTCGGAGCCCTTGTCCTTCGGATAGACGATGCTTCCCACGCGGCTGAACATGAACGCCACCGAGTTGGGCTCGCCGAGGCTGCCGCCATATTTGGAGAAAGCTGCGCGGATATCGGCGGAGGTGCGGTTGCGGTTGTCGGTCTGCGCCTCGACGATCAGCGCCACGCCGCCCGGCCCATAGCCCTCATAGCGGACTTCCTCGATATTCTCCGCCTCGCCCCCCTGCCCCTTCTTGATGGCGCGCTCGATATTGTCCTTGGGCATGTTCTCTTCGCGCGCCGCAAGGATCGCCGAGCGCAGACGGGGATTGTGGTTGGGGTCGGGCAGGCCGAGCTTGGAGGCAATCGTGATTTCGCGGGCGAGCTTGGAAAAGAGCTTGGAGCGCTCCTTATCCTGCCGCCCCTTGCGGAACATGATGTTCTTGAACTGGGAATGACCGGCCATGGCTCACCTTCGGGAAGCGTCAGATAGCCGCCCGAATTGGGCCGTTCAAGCCCCTACAATTCGGGGATCGCCCCCTTAAGCCGGCCGCCCACGCGCACAGGTTCGATGCGCGCGGCCAAGCCCTTCGCGTTCGTCTCCACGAACACGCCGCAAAGCGTGGCGGGGCCGAGCGCGGGCGTGAAACGCCCTTGCGAGATTTTCGTGGTGAAGCGGGTCAGCGGCTCGGTCTTCTCCATGCCGATGACGGAGTCGTAATCGGCGCAGGCGCCGGCGTCGGTCTGATAGGCCGTGCCGCCGGGAAGGATTTGCGCATCCGCCGTCGGCACATGGCTGTGCGAGCCGACGACCAGGCTCGCGCGGCCGTCACAGAAATGGCCCATCGCCATTTTCTCAGATGTCGCTTCGGCATGGATGTCGACGATGACGGCATCCGCGCCTTCGCCCAACGGACAGGCGGCAAGCTCGCGCTCGACGGCGGCGAAGGGATCGTCCTGCGGCTCCATGAACACGCGCCCGAGCGGATTGACGACGAGAACATGCGCGCCATTCTTCGCCTGAAAAAGTCCGGCGCCGCGGCCGGGCGTGCCTTGAGGAAGATTGCAGGGGCGCAGGACGCGGTCTTCATCCTTGATGAAGGACAGGATCTCTTTCTGATCGAGCCAGTGATTGCCCGTCGTGATGCAATCGACGCCGAGCGCGAACATCTCGTTCGCCACGCTGCGCGTGACGCCGAAACCACCCGCGAGATTCTCGCCGTTCACCACCACGAAATCGAGTTGCAGCATATCGCGCAGGCGCGGCAATTGCTCCGAAACCACTTCGCGGCCCGCGCGGCCCACAATGTCGCCGATGAAGAGAAGACGCATCTCACTCGAACCGTTTCAAGCCGTTTTCGGTCACGATCATATCCAGGCGCTGATCGTTTGCATCATGGGGCACGCTGTCAACTTCCTGTCCCGCGAACGCGATGCCGATGGCACTTATTTCGCCATTCGCGCGAAGGCTCGCCAGCGTGCGGTCGTAATAGCCGCC
>DATIZS010000022.1:0-4357 GCA_035516955.1 Rhizomicrobium sp. | reverse complement strand
CCGGAGCCTGCGAAGAGCGGCTTGCCACCCTTCCAGATCGATTGATGGGTGTGCATGCCTGAGCCATTGTCGCCATACATGGGCTTCGGCATGAAGGTGGCCGTTTTGCCGTAAGCGGCGGCGACCTGATGGATCACATATTTGTAGATCTGCATGTTGTCGCCGCACTTCGTCAGCGTGTTGAACTTGAAGCCGAGTTCGTGCTGGGCGGTGGCCACTTCATGGTGGTGCTTTTCGGGATGGATGCCCATGTCGCCCATGATGGCGAGCATTTCGCTGCGGATGTCCTGGGCGCTGTCGACCGGCGGAACCGGGAAATAGCCGCCTTTCACCGCCGGGCGATGGCCGAGATTGCCGCTTTCGTATTCGGTACCGGTGTTGTAGGCGCCTTCCACGGCATCGACATAATAGAAGCCCTTGTTCATGCCCGTGTCGTAGCGCACGTCGTCGAAGATGAAGAATTCGGCTTCCGGCCCGAAATAGGCCGCGTCGGCCGCGCCGGACGACGCCATGTATTTCTCGGCGGCCTTGGCGATGGAGCGCGGGCAGCGGCCATAGCGCTGGCCCGTGGTCGGCTCGACGACGTCGCAGAAGATCACGAGCGTGGTCTGCGCGAAGAAAGGATCGATCACCACGGCATCGAGATCGGGCTGAAGGGTCATGTCCGATTCATTGATCGCCCGCCAGCCGGCGATCGACGAGCCGTCGAACATCAACCCGTTGGTGAGCGAATCCTCGTCGATCAGCGACAGGTCGTAGGTCACGTGCTGCCACTTGCCGCGCGGATCGGTGAAGCGCAGATCGACGAATTTGATTTCCTTGTCCTTGATCAGTTTCAGGATTGCGTTTGGATTCGACATGGCGGCCCCTTCGGCTTGCTGGTGGATCAGATAGCGTCCGCGCCGGTCTCGCCGGTGCGGATGCGGATGACTTCCTCGACATTGAGAATGAATATCTTGCCGTCGCCGATGCGACCCGTGCGCGCGGCCTTCTGGATGGCGTCGACGGCGGGCTCGGCGCGATCGTCCGGCACGACGATCTCGATCTTCACTTTGGGCAGGAAATCCACGACGTATTCGGCGCCGCGGTAAAGCTCGGTGTGGCCCTTCTGGCGGCCGAAGCCCTTGGCCTCGGTGACCGTGATGCCCTGGACGCCGACCTCCTGCAGAGCCTCCTTCACCTCATCGAGCTTGAACGGCTTGATGACGGCTTCGATTTTCTTCATCTGGTGCTCCTTGGGCGGTGCGCCCCCCATTAACGAATTAGCAGGGGTCATGCCAAGGGGGCCTCGAATATCCACAAGTAGAATCAATGGGTTGCTTGGAACGGGAATTCCCGGCCGCCGATCTTGCCCAAGGAAAAGGCATTCTGCCCATTACGAAGTCATATCGGGCTGCAAGGGGAGGCGAAACGAGTTCCCAATGTCACCGGCTTTTGCCAGTGTGCGCCGATGACGAATTCCCGGTTCAATCCCGTCTTCGCGAGCCTGCCCACCACCATCTTCACGGTGATGAGCGCGCTGGCGAGCGAACTCGGCGCCATCAATCTGGGGCAGGGCTTTCCGGACGAGGACGGGCCGCTGGCGATCCGCGAGGCCGCGGCGAAGGCGCTGCTGGAAGGGCCGAACCAATATCCGCCGACGCGCGGGCGCCCCGAACTGCGTCGCGCCATCGCGGGCCATGCGCGGCGCTTCTACGATCTTTCTTTCGATCCCGAGCGCGAAGTGCTGGTGACGTCCGGCGCGACCGAGGCGCTGGCCGCCGCGACCATGGCGCTCATCGGGCCGGGCGACGAGATCGTGCTGATCGAGCCGGCTTACGATTCCTACCGCCCGATCGCGGAAGCGGCCGGCGCGGTCGTGAAAACCGTGACGCTGGCTCCGCCGCGCTGGCGATTGACGGAAGAGGCGCTCGCCGCCGCGATGAGCGCCAAGACGCGCGCCATCCTCATCAACACGCCGCTCAACCCGATCGGCCGCGTCTTCGATGAAGACGAATTGGCGATATTGGCCCGTGCCGCGACGAAGGCGGACGCCGTGGTGATCTGCGACGAGGTCTACGAACATCTCGTGTTCGACGGCCGCGCATTCTCGCCGCTCATCACATTGCCGGGCATGCGCGAGCGCGTGGTGCGCATCGGCTCGGCCGGAAAAATGTTCGCGCTGACGGGCTGGAAAGTGGGCTGGGTGACGGGCGTGCCCGCATTGATCGACGTGATCGCCAAGGCGCACCAGTTCCTTACCTTTACCACGCCGCCCGGATTGCAGCTCGGCGTCGCGCACGCGCTCGACCACGAGATCGAATTCACGCTCGGCTTCACGCGCGAATTGCAAATCAATCGCGATCTGTTGACCGAGGGTCTCAACCGCATCGGATTCAAGGTGTTGCCCTGTGAAGGCACATATTTCCTCACCGCCGATATTTCTCCGCTGACCAACGAGGTTGACGTAGCGTTCTGCCAGCGTCTGGTGCGCGAGGCGGGCGTGGCGCTGATCCCGCTGTCATTCTTCTTTGCAAGCGCCAGGCCCGATCATCTGGTGCGGTTCGCGTTCTGCAAAAAGCGCGCGGTGATCGAGGAGGCGGTGGGGAAGCTTGCAAATTATTTCGGAAACGCGAAACTCGGATCATCTGGTTTGTAAGTTTGAATGGAGTAATGCGTGACAGATATCCATCCCCGCACACCCATCCTCGTCGGGGCTGCGCAATTCACCCAGCGCACATCGCGCGAGGGACAATTGGCGAAGGGCCTCAACCCGATCGCGATGCTGGCGAAAGCGGCGGCCGGTGCGCTGGCGGATGCGGGCGTTGCGGCCGGCGAGATCGACACGGTTGCGGTCGTGCGCTTCACCGCGGATTCGCCCGGCGATCAGGGGCGTTTGCCCAAGCGCATGTTCCGCAACCCGCCGCTGTCGGTGGCGAAACATATCGGCGCCGATCCGCGCCGTTTTCTCTACACGGCGACGGGCGGCAACACGCCGCAATGGCTCGTCAACCGCACGGCCGAGGAGATCACACGCGGCGAATGCGACGCAGCCCTGCTCACGGGCGCCGAATATATCGCGACACTTCTGCGCATGATGAAGAACGGCATCGATCTCGGCTGGCGCGAATTGCCCGATATCGATCCGGGCAGCGATCCCGAAGAGATCGGTGATCAGCGCGCGGGCGTGTCGGATTACGAGCGCGCCTATGGCCTGCATTTTCCGGTGAACACCTACCCCTTGTTCGAGAACGCGATACGCGGCGACAAGCACCGCACGCCGCAGGCGCATCTGAAATGGCTGGGCGAATTCTTTTCGCCCTTCACGAAAGTGGCGTCGGAGAATCCTTATGCGTGGTTTCCCACGTTCCGCACGCCGGAGGAAATCTCGACGCCCTCCGACAACAACCGCTTCGTCGGTTTCCCCTACACCAAATATCTGAATGCCGTGATCGAAGTGGATATGGGCGCCGCCGTCGTGATGACGAGCGTGGAGAAGGCGCGCGCGCTCGGCATTCCCGAGAACAAATGGGTGTTCCTGCATGGCTGCGCCGACGCCAGCGACATCTGGAACGTGACGGAGCGCGTGGATTTCCATTCCTCGCCGGCGATCCGCACCATCGGGAAAAAGGCATTCGCGATGGCGGGCATCGGGGCGAACGATCTGTCGTTCATCGATCTTTATTCCTGTTTTCCGTCCGCCGTGGAAATCGGCTGTCAGGAACTGGGCATTTCCGAAACCGACCCGCGCGGGCTCACGATCACTGGCGGGTTGCCTTATTTCGGCGGACCGGGGAACAATTACGTCATGCATTCGATCGTGACGATGATGGACAAACTGCGCGCGAAACCCGGCACGTTCGGCCTCTGCACCGGCAATGGCTGGTACATCACCAAACATTCCGCCGGGATTTATTCGACGAAGCCGATGCAAGGCGCATGGAGCCGCGAGGATCCGAAATCCTATCAAAAAGAGATCGATGCGATGGCGCATCCCAAGGTGGTCGAGAAACCGGAAGGCGCGGCCAGGGTCGAAACCTATACGGTCGCGTCCGACCGCAAGGGCAGGCGCTTCGGCATTATCGTGGGGCGCCTGAACGGCGGCAGCCGCTTCCTCGCCAACACGCCCGACGACGAAGCCACGCTCAACATGATGATGACGGAAGAGATTCTGGGCCGGGCGGGGCAAGTCACGCCGGGCGAACCCACCAATCTCTTCCGGTTCGCGTGATGGCGCGAATTTACATGGTGCGTCATGGCCGCGCCGAGGCGGGCTTCGGCGACGCGCGCGATCCCGGCCTCGATGCGATGGGCAAGGAGCAGGCGCGCGTCACCGCAAAGCGGCTGAAAGAATTCGGGCCGCTGCCGATTGTGTCGA
>DATIZS010000021.1:0-12544 GCA_035516955.1 Rhizomicrobium sp. | reverse complement strand
CAGATCTACAACGACGCGCAGGCGCTTCCCATCTGCCCCTGGAGCGTGAGCATCGAAGGCATGGTGGAGAAGCCCTTCACCATCGCCATCGACGATCTCATCAAGAAGATGCCGCTCGAAGAGCGCCTTTATCGCCACCGCTGCGTGGAGACCTGGGCGATGGCCGTGCCGTGGACGGGATTTGCCTTCCGCAAATTGATCGATCTCGCCAAGCCGCTTTCGTCCGCGACCTTCGTTGAGATGCAGACCTTCATGAAGCCCGATATCGCCGACGGCCAGCGCCAGCCCTGGTATCCCTGGCCTTACACCGAAGGGCTCACCATGGCCGAAGCGATGAACGATCTCGCCTTTCTCGTCACCGGCGTTTACGGCAAGCCGCTCCCGAAACAGATGGGCGCGCCGCTGCGCCTCGCCACGCCGTGGAAATACGGATTCAAATCGGTCAAGGCGATCGTGCGCTTCAAATTCCAGAACACGCAGCCGCACACCTATTGGCAAACCGTAGGCCCCGACGAATACGGTTTCTGGGCGAATGTGAATCCGGATGTGCCGCATCCGCGCTGGAGCCAGGCGACGGAAGAACTGATCGGAACCGGCGGCCAATCCGTGCCGACGAAAATCTTCAACGGTTATGGCGAGCAGGTGGCGGGGCTTTATAAGGACATGAAGCTGGGCGATTTGCTCTATCGCTGATCCAAATTTGTTTAGTACTTTTCGTCATCGCCGGGCTTGTCCCGGCGACCCATAACCTCCGTTTAGCAGGGTGTTTATGGGTGGCCGCCACAAGGGCGGCCATGACGAACGAGGGTGTGATGAGCAAAAGGATTGTATCACGACAAAGGAGCAAGCGCCCCGTTCATCCCGGCGCGATCCTCGCGATGGAAATGGAGGCGCGCGGGCTTTCGGCGTTGGCGCTGTCGTTGAAGTTGCGCGTGCCGCCCAACCGCATTTCCGAGATCGTGGCCGGGCGGCGCGGCATCACGCCGGAAACGGCGCTGCGGCTCGGTCATTTTTTCGGCACAGGCGCGGAAATCTGGAGCAGGCTTCAGGTTGCCTACGATCTGGCGATGGCCGAACGCGAACATGGCGCCGCCATCCGCCGCGAAGTCGAAGCCGCCTGAATAAAAAAACGCCGGAGCGAGGGGACACTCCGGCGTTCAAGTCTGCTTGGTAACCCGGCTTCGCTTCCGGGGGGCGGAGAGCGAAACCGGCGAAGGTTGGACCTTCGAAACACCGCCGCAATTGGGGGGCAAAAGAGGCGGTAATGATAAGATGGGCTTATACCGCGACAATTTCAATAAGTAGTTGCCGCAATCGTGCGACTGTAAAAAGTTTATGGAAATGCTGCGAATGACATGCGTGTCAATAGCGCCAGTCTTTCGCAGCTTTTACAAGGAAGTCGCGGAAGGCGGCGACGCGCTTGGACTGGCGCATGGCGTCCGGATAAACGAGGTGGACGTCGAAAGAAGGCCCTTCCACATCGGGCAGGACGCGGATCAGATGCGGGCGTGTCTCGGCGAGATAGTCCGGCAACGCCGCAAGCCCGACGCCCGATTCCACGGCATGTAAAATTCCCGTCAAATTGTTGATGCGCAGCGCACGCGCGCCGCCGTTTGGCCCGAAGCGCCGCGTCATCTCGATCAGCCAGTTCACGTCGCGGATTTCGGGCGCCGCCGTCTCGCCATAGGAAATGAGCGTGTGGCGGAGCAGATCCTCGACGGTTTCCGGACTGCCCACACGGGCGAGATATTCTTCCGTCGCGTAAAGATGATAGTGCACCGTGAACAATTTGCGCTGGATGAGATCGGCCTGGATGGGCGCGCGCATGCGAAGCGCCAGATCGGCCTCGCGCTGGGCGAGATCGAGCTCGCGATCCTCGAACAACAGATGCACCTGAAGCTCGGGGAATTCCTGCATGAATTCCTTGAGCCGCGGCAGGAGCCAATAGGTTCCCAATCCGTGGCTCGAGGTGATCTTCAGCGAGCCGCGCGGCGCGGCCTGCGCGTTCTTCAGCGCTTCCTCGGCCTGGGCGAGACGTCCGAGAACATCCGACACCGCGCCGTAAAGCAGCTCGCCTTCGTCGGTGAGGGTCAGCCCGCGCGCATGGCGCTGGAAGAGCGGGGTCGCGATCTCTTCCTCGAGCGCGCTGATCTGGCGGCTCACCGCCGACTGGCTGAGCGCCAGCATCTGGCCCGCATGCGTGAAGCTTCCCGCCGAGGCCACGGCGTGAAAGATGCGAAGCTTGTCCCAGTCCATGACGCCTCCCGACAGACGCCGTCTATTTCAATGTCCGCCCGCCAGGAAGCGCTCCGCTTCCAGCGCGGCCATGCAGCCCATGCCGGCGGCCGTCACCGCCTGGCGGAATACCTTATCTTTCACATCGCCCGCCGCGAATACGCCGGCAACGCTGGTGCGCGTGGAATCGGGCGCCGTCTTGATATAGCCGTCCCGATCCATGTCGAGCTGGCCCTTGAACAGTTCGGTCGCCGGCGAATGTCCGATGGCGATGAAGAGCCCGTCGACGGCGAGCGCGGTTTTCTCGCCGCTCTTGACGTTGTGCAGCCGCACGCCGTTGACGCCGCGCGGAGTTTCGCTGCCCAGCACTTCGTCGATGACCGTGTCGTAGAGCACTTCGACCTTCGGATGCGCGTGAAGGCGCGCCTGATTGGTCTTGTCGGCGCGCAATTCCTCCCGCCGGTGGATCAGCGTCACCTTGTCGGCGAAGTTCGTCAGGAACAGCGCTTCCTCGACCGCGGTATTGCCGCCGCCGACGACCGCCACACGCTTGCCGCGGAAAAAGAATCCGTCGCAGGTCGCGCAGGCCGAAACCCCGAAGCCCTTGAATTTCTCTTCCGACGGAAGCCCCAGCCAATTGGCAGAAGCGCCGGTGGCGATGATGAGCGTCTCGGCGCCGTAACGCTCGCCCGAATCGCCGACGAGGGTGAAGGGCCGGCGCGCCAGATCGACGCTCGAAATCGTGTCCTGGATGAGGCGCGTTCCCACATGCTCGGCCTGCGCCTGCATCTGTTCCATCAGCCAGGGGCCCTGAATGGCCTCGGCGAAGCCCGGATAGTTCTCGACCTCGGTGGTGATGGTGAGCTGGCCGCCCGGCTGAAGGCCTGCGATCAGCACCGGCTCCAGAAGCGCGCGCGCGGCATAGATCGCGGCAGTGGCGCCTGCCGGCCCGCTTCCCAGAATGACAACCTTGTGAGGTGCCGACATGAGCCCATCCCCCTTCAACCCTTGATATCGGCAGGCTTCCGCGAAACGTCAAGCAGCCCGAGGACGGCCGCCGCCGCGCGGCCCGTTTCGTCGAGTTTGGGATAGGTCCAGTGCTCGATTCTGCCGGTGAAGGGCCGCGCGATCCCGCGCTTCGCGAGCGATTCGTGGAAGCTGTGGAATTTCGCCGAGCCGCCCGGCAGCGCGAAAATATGGACAGGCTTTCCCGTCGCGGCCGCCTCGCAGGCCATGTTGACCGAATCGGCGGTGACGATGAAGGCATCCGCGAAAGCGAGAATTCCCAGATAGGGATTTTCGCCTTCGCCGCTCCAGATGGTGGCGCCCGTGCCTTCGAGCGCCTCGCCGATGATGGCGATGTTTTCCGCGCCCGTCCGCCGCGAGGCGGTGACCATCAGGCTCGCATCTTTCGCAAGCTCGGAAAGCGAACGCGCGAGCGCCTCGGCATCGGCGCGGCCGAAGCGGTAGACCCGGTTCTTTCCGCCCAGAAGCACGCCGATGCGCGGCGCGCGGAGCTTTTCGAATTGCGCCGCGAAATGCGCGCGCGCTTTCTCGAGTGCCGCGGGGGAAACGCGATTGGGACTTCCGGTCAGCGGCAGAACATTGGCGCCGGTGAGTCCGTCATGTTCCGGCGGGACGACGAGATCGAACAGGCGCGGGCTCACGCGCGGATGCTGGCATTGCACCGTAATGGTTTGCGGGCTCGCCTTCTTGATCGCGCGCATGAAGGGAATGCTCTGCCGCCCGCAACCGATAGCGACGCGCGGCCAGGGCGGTTCCACCTTGTCGGAGCCCGGTGAAGCGAGCCCGAACGGGCTCACAGGCATGTGAGAGGCGAGCCTGTCCCAGGGCCAGCGGAGGTGCACCCGCTTGACGGCAATGGGCAGGCCCAGCCGCTCGGCCAGGCCAAGCGCTTGATTCTCCATGCCCGGCGTGCCGTCGGTGATGACCCAGCAGGGCTTGGTTGCCGAAGTTTGGGGGTCTGGGGACACTAACTTTCCCGATACCGAAATATTATTGCGCGGAACCGCGCCCGGGAGTTTAATATCCTGGACGCAATCGCACGGATATTCCCATGGAACACCACCGGCTGGATTCCATCGATCTCAGAATTCTTTCCGAATTGCAGGATAACGGCCGCATCACCAACGTGGAACTGTCGCGCCGCGCCAAGATTACGGCGCCGCCCTGCCTGCGGCGAATGCGCGCGCTGGAAAAGGCCGGCTACATCCGCGGTTATCACGCCGATCTCGACAGCAAGATGCTGGGCTTCGAGGTGACGGGTTTCGTGTTCGTCGGCCTTGCGAGCCAGGCCGAGGCCGATCTCAAGCAATTCGAGGAGCAGGTGCGAAGCTGGGCGAGCGTGCGCGAGTGCTTCATGCTCTCCGGCGAGGTCGATTTTCTTCTGAAGATCGTGGCGAAGGATCTGTCGTCCTTTCAAAGTTTCGTGACCGAGACGCTGACGGCGGCGAAGAACGTGGCGAGCGTCAAGACGGCGCTCGTCATCCACCCCACCAAGCGCGCGCCCGGCGTGCCGATCGAGGTAAAGTAAAACATTGTCATCCCGGAAATGCGCGCCAGCGCATTATCCGGGACCTACCGGGCCATCTTCTCCGTGGGTCCCGGCTCTCGCGTTGCTCGGCCGGGATGACAATGAAGGGGAAATTCGGAAATCATGTAATGTTTCCGCCGCTGAATTCGTATGTGACTGCGTAGCCACCAAGATCGCCGCCGATGGCCGCCTTGTCCCGCAAACTTCCCTGGCTCGACCGCTCGGGCCGCATCTCGCCGCTGAAGGCCGCCGTGTTCGCGGCGTTGTTCCTGCCGGGGCTGGCCGCGGCTGTGAATCTCGCCGACGGCGCCTATGGCGGCGAACCCGCCAAGCAGGTGATCCATGCGCTCGGGCTCTGGACATTCCGGCTGATTCTTCTCGCGCTGCTCGTCACGCCGGCGATGCAGATCTTCAAACTGCCCCGTCTTCTGATCGTGCGCCGCATGATCGGCGTGGCGGCCTTCGCCTATGGCGCGTCGCATCTTTCGGCCTATGTGGTGCAGCAGCATTTCGATTTCGCCAAGGTCGGAAGCGAGATTTATCTGCGCTTCTATCTCGCCATCGGGCTTACGGCGCTTTTGATTCTCCTCGCGCTCGCGCTCACCTCGACCGATGCGATGATCCGCACGCTGGGTTCGCGCAACTGGAAATGGCTGCATCGCCTGGTTTACGCCGCAGCCATCCTCGCGCTGATCCATTATGTCATCCAGTCCAAGCTGGACGTCACCGAGCCCACGATCTTCGGCGGCATCCTGATCTGGCTCATGCTTTATCGCGGCGTGTTGTGGACGGCGGGCGCCAAGCGCGCGACCGCTCCGCTCGTGCTCGCATGTCTGGCCATCGCCGCGGGCGCGCTCACGATGATCGGCGAAGCGGCGATCTACTCGCTCTTCACGCCGATCGACGGCGCGCGCGTGTTCGACGCCAATTTCTCGCTGATCGCGGGCCTCAGGCCCGGCTGGTATGCGTTGCTGTTCGGGCTGGCGACGGCGGCTGCGGCTGTTCTGCGATTTTTTTTCATTCCGCTAAGGCGTGTAGCAGTATCTTCGACCTGATCGGCGCAATAATTCTTGTACCACCCCAATGGCTAATATAGGTTTGGAATCAATAGAATGCAGCATTGCCGGTCGTTGCGCACCGGCACCGGGCGGAGCAGCCGGAATTAATGACCGAGCAGCGGGACGTTGCCGAAATCGATCTGATGGACGCGGTACGCGACGTTGCCGGTGCGCGAAAAACTCTTCTCGGCGCCGCCATCGCCGCAGTCCTGATTTCGCTTCTGATCGCGGTATTCGGCCACAAATCGTACACGGCCGAAGCGGAACTCGGGCCATCCCAGAGCAATTCCCAATCCAATTCCAATCCGCTTGGCGAGTTGTCGAGTGCGGCAAGTCTCCTGGGTGTCACAGTCGGCCAAACCGACGACGATTTTGTCAAATACAAGGAAATTTTGCGTTCGCAGCGGCTGGCGGCCGCGCTCTATCAGAATGAATCGCTACGACCGATCCTCTTTGGCGCGGCGTGGGACGCGGATGATCGCCAATGGCATGCGCCGCTTGGAGCAGGGACCATCGTCAAAGGACTTCTTCACCTGATCGCGGGAAAGCCGTTCTGGACCGCGCCCACCGAATTCGACGTTCAGAATTATCTCGACGACAAGCTCGATATTCTCACCGACAAAGTCACCGGCTACATCAAAGTTTCGATTGCGGCGAATGAGCCGAATGACGCTACGCAAATGTTGGGCGCAATCATCGTCACAGCCGACGATATCGTGCGCCAATCGGTCAAAAACCGGACTTCGGCCCGCATCTCCTATCTGACACGGACACTCAAGACCACCACGCTTCAAGACGAACGTGGCACGATCATCGATTTGCTAGCCTCGCAGGAAAAAGTCTTGATGTTGTCGTCAGCGGACAAGACCTACGCGGTCGATATCATCGATCCGCCGACTGCCGACCCGTTGCACCCGTCTCCGAGTTTGATCTCGGTTTTGCTCATTGTGCTTTTCATTGCGGTATTTGCAGTTGCCCTATGGTCGATCGTGCGCGGGATGTTTTTCGTACGGCGCGGTCGTGGTTATGGCCCGAGCCTCGATGACGCGGTGGAAGCGTGGGTTCGCCGCCGCAAGCAGCGACTGCTTGCCGCAAAGCGTTCAGCCTAAACCGATGTCGCTTGCGGTCAGCCCGGCGCCTTTACGCATTCCCGTCTCTCACGTGCGATGGTTTGTCTTCAATGCACTGGCGATTGCTGCCTATTGGGCGGTCCTGACGTTCGTCTACGTGCACGTCATTTCGCCGGTAAACGCGACGGATACCATATTTTATCTGAACATCAACGGAGGGAAAATCGCAGAAGGCGCGCTCTGGGCCTTGCTGTTTCTTCCCACCATTGGGAATGGCTGGACGCGTCCGTCCGAATTCGGACTTACGCTTCTCTATCTGATCGGTCTCGTTCCGACGCTTCTTCTGTTCGGATTGGCCGATCTGCCGCGCACGATGATGTACATCATACTGGCGGGCTACGCCGCTGCATGGACCGGCGTGGTGTTTCCGTTGCGCATTCCGCAAATTCGCCTTGCGCACGGCGGAAAGAGCGCCATCTGGATTGCCGTCGCGGTTAGCGCCTTTACCATTGCGTGGTACATCTTCAAGGGGCCAAGAACTTTCAACATCGATCTGCAGGCTGTTTACGACTACCGGGAAGAGGCGAACGCCGTTTTCGAGTTTGGTCCGGTTGCCTATCTTGCGGAGTGGACGCCGCGTCTCATGCTTCCGTTTTGCATGTGCTACTCGCTGTACCGGCGGAAATGGCTTTGGTTTGGGCTCGCGTTTCTGTGTCAACTTTTTTGTTTTGTGATGTTTCAGGAAAAAGAGGGATTCATCGCCTGCGTGATGTTGCCGATACTTTACATCTTGCCCCAGGGCCGCGCCGGCCGGATCTCGTACGTGCTCGTACTCACGGCTTCGATCCTGGCCTGCGAATTGGTTTATGACATTTGGGACAATGTCCTGTTGGTGCAACTCTGGCCGCGGCGCTTTTTTTTCGTCGAGCAATTCCTGTATTTCAATTATTTCGACGTATTTTCGAAAATCGGTTTTTCCTATTATTCCGACAGTTTTATGAAGTGGTTCGTGCACTATCCGTTTCCCGATGCGCCTTCGGCTATGGTTCAGTATTACGCGATGGGGAAAATGGCTGGGAATCCGAATGTGGGCTTTTTCGGTGCGGGCTATATGGAGATGGGCGCCCTCGGCGTCATTACCAACGGTTTCGCTACGGGGTTTGTGCTGAAGCTGTTCGACCGCGTCACCGCTCCCGGCATGCCGCTATGGTTCTTCGGATCCGTAGTATTTCTTCCGTTCTTCGGCATGCTGATTGCGCAGAATTTCGCGACTTCGCTGCTGACCGGAGGCGTTGCAGCTGCGATTCTTGTCATGCTGTGTTCGGCGGACCTGCCGTTCAATCGGTCAACGCCAGCCGAAAAGTCTCCGGTACGAAGAACAGCGTAACGAAGAACCCGACCGCCGACACGATCACCGGATACCACAATCCCGCATAAAGATTGCCCGTCGCCGCGGTGATGGCGAAGGCGGTGGCCGGCAGAATTCCGCCGAACCAGCCCACGCCCACATGATAGGGAATCGACAGCGCCGTATAGCGGATGCGCGTGGGGAAAAGTTCCACCAGCGCCGCCGCCTGCGGGCCGTAAAGCGCGGTCGCCGCCACGATGAAGACGAAAAGGATCGCCAGCACCCGCCAGAAATCGATTCGCGCGGGCGCCGCCATGGCCGGATAGCCGGCCTTCGCCAGCGCGGCTTTCAGCTTCGCCGTGAAGTCCGTCTTCGCCGCGGCGAAGGCTGGCGCCGAAAGCCCGCGGCCTTCGGGGCTCACGATCACGGTGCCGCCGACGCGTATGCGCGCTTGCGTTCCGGCCGGCGCGGGGGCGTTGCGATAGCCGATGCCGGCGTCGGCGAGCGCGCCCTTGGCGATATCGCAAGGTGTGACGAATTTCGCCGTCCCGATGAGATTGAACTGCAGCGAGCAGTCCGCAGGCGCGGCCGTGACGGTTACGGGTGCTTTCGCCGCCGCTTCGGCGAGCGCGGGATTGGCCGCCGCCGTCAGCATCTGGAATCCGGGAATGAATCCGATCGCGGCGAGGCCGAGCCCGAACAGCATCACGGGCTTGCGTCCGATATGATCGGAGATCCAGGCAAAGAACATGTAGAGCGGAAGGCTCGCCGCCGTCGCCAGCATGATGAAGTAGTTGACCGTCGCGGGCTCGATACCCGCGATGCGCTCCATGAAGAAGAGCGTATAGAACTGCGCGGTGTACCAGACGACGCCCTGGCCGGTGAGGATGCCGAAAAGGGCCGCGATCATCGTCTTGACATAGCGTTTGTCGAGAAACGCATCGCTGAGCGGCGCCTTCGATTGCGTGCCTTCTTCCCGGAGGCGACGGAAGGCGGGCGATTCCTGAAGCCGCAACCGGATCCACAACGAGATGAGAAGCAGAATGACCGAAAGTCCGAAAGGAATGCGCCAGCCCCAGGCCGCGAAGGCATCCTCGCCCATGCTCGTGCGGATCGCGAGGATCACGATCAGCGCCAGCAGCAAGCCGATACCGGCGGCCGTTTGAATCCACCCCGTCGCGCTTCCGCGCCGGCGCGCGCTCGCATGTTCTGCGACGTAGATGGCCGCGCCGCCATATTCACCGCCGATGGCAAAGCCCTGCAGCACGCGCACGCTCACGAGCAGGAACGGCGCGCTGACGCCGATCGCGGCATAATCGGGAAGGAAGGCGACGGCGAAGGTCGCAAGTCCCATCACCGTGATGGTGACGAGGAAGGTGCGCTTGCGCCCCACGCGGTCGCCGAACCAGCCGAACACGACCGCACCGAACGGCCGCGCCACGAATCCGGCCGCGAAGGTGAGAAGCGCGAGCAGATAGGCTTGCGCCTCGCCGACGCCCGCAAAGAAATGTTTGGCGATGATGGCGGCGAGCGATCCGAAGATGAAGAAGTCGTACCATTCGAACACGGTGCCCGAAGCCGATGCCACCACCACCAGCCCCATGCGGCTTTGGGCGCGCGCCGTTTCGCTCATGGTTTTCCTCCCGCCCGGAAGTGCTAGCGGGCGGGGCGCGGCATCGCAAGTGTTCGAAGGCTTCAGGCGGCGCCCGGCATCTTCTTGGGCGGCGCGGGCACGGCGTCGACCTTGCCGCCATGGGCGCGTGCGATCTCGCGCGCCATCAACACGCGCGGGCGGTCGAAGACGAAGGCGTTCAGAACGATGTTGCAATTCTCGCCGTCGTCCGAAAGCGGCAGGAAGATGGAATCGAACTGTTCGTAGCCCGATGCGATCCAGCCCGCGGGGCCGAAGGCGCGCATCGGGATCATGTCGCGCGCGACTTTGCGGAACACCGCCTTGACGCCCTTGATCGCGCCTTCGCCGGCGGGCGCGAATGCTTCGCTGATGGTCTGGCCCGTCGGATCGCGCAGAAAATATTGCGTGACGAGCGTGCCCACGAGGCGGAAGCGGAAATCCTTCATGCCGGGCAGAACTTCGACCATGTTCACCCAGCCCAGATGCTCGCGCAGTTCCGACGGCTTGACGTCGCCGCGCGCGGGCAAGGCGCGTGTCCCGCGCTTCTCGTCCCAATAGCTGCGCAGGAATTGCAGCGTGGGATGTTCGAATGTCACGGGATCGATTTCGGTGCCCGCGCTCAACAGACGTTCGGCCATCGTTCGGCTCTATGCTTCACCCAGCACGCGATGGTATCGGCGCACCATTAATCAATCGTTGAAATCGCGATTTTCCCGGTTAACTCCAGTGGAATTCGCCGGCGTATTTTACGCGCCGGGCCGTGCGAGTCTGCTGTGGCGCATCGCGTAAAAAACATACACTGCAAGTCCAAAAACGTTCCAGATGAGGAAGCGCCATTTGGTTATCTCGGGCAGATTCCAGAAGAGATAAAGGCAGCCCAATATCGCGAGCGGTCCCAGAAGCCACCACAGAGGCGTGCGAAATATTCGCGGACGCGCCGGCTCGCGAAGTCTGAGGATCATCATGGATGTGGCGACCGCTATGAAGGCGCAGAGCGTTCCGGCATTGGCGAGCTCGGCGATGTCCTTGAGCGGAAAAAAGCCCGCGATGGCGGCCGCGACGACGCCCGTGATGATCGTCATCAGCACCGGCGTTCCGGTCCTGGCGCTCACCGCCGACCAGGAGCGCGGCAAAAGCCCGTCGCGCGCCATGACGAAAAAGATGCGGCTCTGGCCGTACATGAACACCATGATGACCGTGGGAAGCGCCACGATCGCCGCCGTCGCCACGAGATTGGCGGCCACCGGATGGTTAAGCACGCGAAGCGCCAGCGCCAGCGGCTCGGCGCTTTTGGCGAGATCGGAAGCCGGCAGCGCGCCGATCGCCGCCGCCGCCACCACCATATAGATGAGCGTACACAGCACCATCGATCCCACGATGCCGATGGCGAGATCGCGGCCGGGATTTTTCGCTTCCTCCGCCGCGGTCGAGATCGTGTCGAAGCCGTAGAAGGCGAAGAAGATGAGCGAGGCTGCGGGCACGATTCCCAATTTGGCACCGTCGGGCCCGAGGCTGAACGTGCCGTTGGGCGCAAACGGCGTGAAATGGGCCGCGTCGAAAGAGGGAAGGGTGAGCAGAACGAAGGCGCCGAGCGCCACGAGCTTCACCAGCACGAGAATGAAATTCACGGTCGCGCTTTCGCGCGTGCCGATCACGAGCAGGCCCGCGACCGCGAACGAGATCAGCACGGCGGGAAGATTGACGATGCCGCCGTCGAGCGGGCCGGCGAGAAGCGCGTGCGGCACGCCCCAATGTTCGGACACCATCACGCCCGACGCATAGGCCGACCAGCCCACCGACACCGCGCCGCACACGACCGTGTATTCGAGCATCAGGCTCCAGCCCACGATCCAGGCGATCAATTCGCCCATCACGGCGTAGGAATAGGTATAGGCGCTGCCGGCGACGGGCATCATCGTGGCCATTTCGGCATAGGCCAGCGCCGCGCAGGCGCAGACCGCGCCGGCAAGCGCGAAGGAGGCGATCACGGCTGGCCCCGCGATGCCTGCGCCGATTCCCGTCAGCGTATAGATGCCCGTGCCGACGATGGCGCCGACGCCCAGCGCCATCAGATGCGGCCAGGAGAGCGTCGGCTTGAGGCGGTGCTCCTGTGCGGCGCCCGAAACGGATTCGAGCGACTTCCTGCGGCTCCAGGCGGCCATGGCGGTTCCCCTTTATCCGCGTCACTATATCCCGCATCGTGGTCGAAAGGAGAGGCGTATGGAGATCAACGGCATTGCGCATATCTATATCACCGCGGGCGATTTTCCCCGCTCGCGCGAATTCTATGGAAAGCTTCTGCCGTTTCTCGGCCTGAAGCCGATCCTCGACATGGAGCAGATCTATTATTGCATCGGCGGGCGCACCGGCGTGGGCATCGCCGCGCCCGCGAAGGAACACGAAGGCGAGCGCTTCGTGCAGAATCGCGTCGGGCTGCATCACATCTGCTTCCGCGCGCGCGAACGCGAACACATCGATGAAGCCTTCGCGTTCGTCAAAAGCATCGGCGCGAAAATCGTCCACGGGCCGCAGGAGGATTTCTACGCGCCCGGCTATTACTCCATCCTGTTCGAGGACCCGGATGGCGTGCGGCTGGAAATCAACCACATCCCCGGCAAGGGCCTGCTGACCGAGGAAAAACCGCCC
>DATIZS010000020.1:0-2054 GCA_035516955.1 Rhizomicrobium sp. | reverse complement strand
CGCGCGGCGCCAGGATCGGGTTCATCGTCTTCATCGCTTCCACGATCAGAAGCGTGTCGCCTTCCTTCACCGCGTCGCCCACTTTCACGAAGGGCTCCGCGCCCGGCTCCGGCGCGACAAAGACGGTTCCCACCATGGGCGAGGGGATGGCGCCGTTTCCGGCGTGTTCGCGCTTGGGCGCTTCGGCGGCGGGCGCCTGCGCCGGCGCGATGGCATGCGCTGCCACCGCATGGCGCACGACGCGCAAACGCACGCCCTTCTTCTCGATCTCGATTTCGGTGAGCTGCGTTTCGGTCAGGAGTTCGGCCAAGGCGCGGATGGCATCGGCGTCGATGGCGCTGTCCTTGGGATCGCTCATGGCTTTTCCTTCAGAAGCGCCGCCAGCGCTTCGACCGCCAGCAGATAGCCGTTCGCCTTCAGCCCGCAGATCACGCCCGTCGCCACCTCGCTGATGAAGGAGTGGCGGCGAAAATCCTCGCGCGCGAAGGGGTTCGACAGATGAACCTCGATCAAGGGCCGGTCAAGCATGCGGCAGGCATCCAGAAGCGCAACCGAGGTATGCGTGAATCCCGCCCCGTTCAGGATCACGCCCGCGGCCTTGGAGCGCGCCTCCTGCAGCCAGTCCACGAGCTCGCCTTCATGGTTCGATTGGCGGAAAACAATTGTGTAACCCAGCGCCTTGGCGCGGGCCTTCACGGCCTTCTCGATCTCGGCCAGCGTCATGCGGCCATAGACCTCCGGCTCGCGCCGGCCCAGAAGGTTGAGATTGGGCCCGTTCAAGACATATATCGCGGGGGGCTTGGCCAAGGGCGCCTCGGGAGCGGATGCGGGTCGCGGGGCCCTTATACTGGGCAAACCGCCAAACGGGAACGGGCATCATGAGCATAGAAGTCACGATCAACGGGGAGTTGCGCCATTTGAACGCGGCGCTGAGCCTTGCCGATCTTCTGGCCGCGCTCGGCCAGGACCCGGCCAAGGTCGCCGTCGAGCGCAACCTCGAGATCGTGCCGCGCTCGAAATATGGCGAGGTCCGGATCGCCAACGGCGACAAGCTCGAGATCGTGCATTTCATCGGCGGGGGAAACGCCGCGCCGGAGCCGCCGGCCGACAAACCGCTCGTGATCGCGGGCAAGACTTATACATCGCGCCTCATCATCGGCACCGGCAAATACAAGAGCTATGCCGAGAACGCGGCCGCGCTCGAAGCGAGCGGCGCCGAGATCGTCACGGTGGCGGTGCGCCGCGTCAATCTCACCGATCCGTCGCAGCCGAAACTGATCGATTTCATCGATCCGAAAAAAGTCACCTATCTGCCAAACACGGCCGGATGCTTCACGGGCGAGGAAGCGGTGCGCACGCTGCGGCTGGCGCGCGAAGCGGGCGGCTGGACGTTGGTGAAGCTGGAAGTGCTCGGTGATCGCAAGACGCTTTACCCCGACATGATCGAAACGCTGCGCGCAACCGAGATGCTCATCAAGGAGGGCTTCCAGGTGATGGTCTATTGCAGCGACGATCCCTTGATGGCCAAGCGTCTCGAAGATGCCGGCGCGAGCGCGATCATGCCGCTCGCCGCACCCATCGGTTCGGGATTGGGCGTGCAGAATCCGGTCAACATCAGAATGATCGTCGAAGAAGCGAAGGTGCCCGTGATCGTGGATGCGGGCGTGGGCACCGCATCGGACGCCGCCATCGCCATGGAGCTCGGCTGCGACGCAGTCCTGATGAACACGGCCATCGCCGAAGCGAAGAACCCCGTGATGATGGCCCGCGCCATGCGCCTCGCGGTCGAAGCGGGCAGGCTCGCCTATCTCGCCGGCCGCATGCCCAAGAAGCGCTACGCCGACCCTTCGAGCCCGCTGGCCGGGTTGATTTAGAAGGGCTTAGATGGTATCTATCATCGGTAGATACCATTGGTGCCACCCATGGCCGAAAGCGGAATCGCCAAGATTTTCAAGCATGGTCGCAGCCAGGCCGTCCGCCTGCCGGCGAAATTCCGCCTGCCGGGCAAGGAAGTGCGCGTGACGCGGCAGGGAAGGGGCATCGTATTGGAACCT
>DATIZS010000019.1:0-2308 GCA_035516955.1 Rhizomicrobium sp. | reverse complement strand
GTTGCGCCATGGGCGTCACCATAGTCCTGTGGTCGCCATGAAACCATCGGCGAAAAAATTGCTCGATTGGTACGATGTGCATCGCCGCACGCTGCCGTGGCGCACGGCCCGAGGGCGCCGCGCCGATCCCTATCGCGTATGGCTTTCGGAAATCATGCTGCAGCAGACGACGGTTCAAGCGGTCGGCCCCTATTTCAAAAAATTCATCGCGCGCTGGCCGGATGTGAAAGCGCTGGCCGCCGCCGAGCTCGATGACCTCCTCGCCGCCTGGGCCGGCCTCGGCTATTACGCGCGCGCGCGAAACCTGCATCGCGCGGCGAAAATGGTGGCGGAGGAATTGGGCGGCCAATTTCCACAAACCGCCGCCGAATTGGAGAAGCTTCCCGGCATCGGTCCTTACACATCGGGTGCCATCGCGGCCATCGCCTTCGACGAACGCGAAGCCGCCGTCGACGCCAATGCCGAGCGCGTGATCGCGCGATTGTTCGCGGTCGAAGAACCGCTGCCGGCGTCGAAAGCGAAATTGCGCGGACTGACGAAAGCTTTGGTTCCCGAAAAGCGGGCAGGGGATTTCGCGCAAGCGCTGATGGATTTGGGCGCAACGATCTGCACGCCCAAACGTCCAGCGTGCAAGAATTGTCCGTGGAGCGCGGCCTGCGAGGCGCGCAATCGCGGCATCCAGGAATTGCTGCCGATGAAGGGCGAGAAAGCCGCGCGTCCGCTCAAACGCGGAGCGGCCTTCGTCGCACGCGATGGACGCGGCGCCGTGCTGCTGGTGAAGCGTCCGGAAAAAGGCTTGCTTGGCGGCATGCTGCAACCGCCGCTCGGGCCTTGGACGGAATCATTTCCTTCGAAGAAGGAAGCGCTGCTGCAAGCGCCGTTCCGCGCCGACTGGAAAAAGCTTTCCGGCATCGTGCGGCACGGCTTCACGCATTTCGAGTTGGAGATCGAGGTTTATGCTGCTGACGTTTCCACACCTCCCGAGCAAATAAAAGATTGTCATTCCCGGCCGAGCGATGCGCAGCATCGCGAGGGGAAGGGAACCCAGGTGTCTAAACCGCGCTTGCGTTCGACACCTGGGTCCCCTTCCCTCGGCGCGCAAATGCGCGCCTCGCCGGGGATGACACCGTTTTATTGGATAGATGAAAGCAAGCTGAAAGATGCCGCTCTTCCCACCATCATGCGCAAGATCATCGCGCATGCGCTCGAAGGCGAGGGGCCTTTGTTCCGTTCAGCTGATGGTCGCGCGTAGCTGCTGACGCAGCACATCGATGGACACGAAATTCCCCTTCGACGCCTCGTAATGCCAGAACGTCCAGCCGTTGCAGGCATCGAGCCCCTGCACATGCGCCGCGATGCGGTGGATGGAGCCCGTGGCGTCGGCGCTGACGAGCGAGCCATCGGCGCGCACCTTGGCGCGGTGATGCTTCTGCGTGCCGTGCAACACCGTTCCCGGCGGCAACAACCCGCGCTCCACCACCCAGCCGAACGGAATGCGCGGTTCGGCGCGCCGCGATCTGGTGATCTCGATCGCATCGTCGTTGGCCGGCGCGATCGCCGCGATGCGCGCGCGCGCGAGGCGGGCATAGCCGGGATCGCGCTCGATGCCGATGAAATGGCGCCCGAGCCTCTTGGCCACCGCCCCCGTCGTGCCCGAGCCGAAAAACGGATCGAGCACCACATCGCCTTTTTTCGTGGAAGCCAGGATCACGCGATGGAGCAGCGCCTCCGGCTTCTGGGTCGAATGCGCTTTCGCGCCGTCCGCATCCTTCAGCCGCTCGCCGCCGGAGCAGATGGGCAGCGTCCAGTCCGAGCGCATCTGCAGATCGTCGTTCAGCGCCTTCATCGCTTCGTAATTGAAGGTGTAGCTTTTCTGTTTGGGATCGCGCGCGGCCCAGATCAGCGTCTCGTGCGCGTTGGTGAAGCGGCGACCGCGGAAATTCGGCATCGGGTTCGTCTTGCGCCAGATCACGTCGTTCATGATCCAGAAGCCCAGATCCTGCAGGATCGCGCCGACGCGGAAGATATTGTGATAGGAGCCGATCACCCAGAGCGCGCCGGTGGGTTTCAACACGCGCCGCGCGGCGCTGAGCCAGTCGCGGGTGAAGCGGTCGTAATCGGCGAAGCTGCCGAACTGATCCCATTCGTCGTCGACGGCATCGACTTTGGAATTGTTCGGCCGGCGCAATTCGCCCGCGAGCTGCAGATTGTAGGGCGGATCGGCGAAGACGAGATCGATCGAGGCCGCCGGCAGTCTTGCCATCTCGGCAATGCAGTCGCCGGTGACGATGCGGGGCGCGCGCGCGGA
>DATIZS010000018.1:0-2818 GCA_035516955.1 Rhizomicrobium sp. | reverse complement strand
CGCCAACAAGGTGTTCGCGATCGCGCGCGCCGAAGACATCATGTTCGGCGTCATCAACCGGCTCTGGCGCAAGAAGGCGATGATGGTGATCGTCGTGCAGGGGAGCACGCGCGTTCCCCATGCGAAAGACGTGATCGGCGTCATCACCAAGGAGCATGTCGCCGATTGCGTGGCCGAGAGCGTGCGGCCTTACGGCCGCGGCACCGTGATGTGATCAGCGCGGGATGACGTCGAAGGCGACGGTCGTGCGGATCTGACCGGAGCGGAACGGAATCGTTCCGTGCCACATGTAAGACGGAAAGAGCACGAGCAGACCGGGGCGCGGCTCGACCTTGCGCCTGGCGCCGTCGCCGAGTTTCGCATCGAACGAAGGTTCGCCGAATTTGATCCAGCCCTGCCCTTCCGCATCGCCCTTCACCGCATCGGGCACGGCGACGTAATAAGCCGAACTGATCCAGCCGGTGGGATGGATGTGATTGGTGTGGAAGCCGCAATCGGCAAGCCGCGTCGACCACGAGCCCGAATAGCCGAACCCGGCGGCGCGCCGCGCCAGCAGCGGATGATCGTCCTTCGCTTTCATCTCCGCGATGTAATCGGCGACCGCCTCGTCGATGCGCGCGCGAAGCTGCTCAACGATCGCGTGACCGGCGCCGAAGAGATCGCCGGAGGTTTTCGTACCGTTGCGCGAGGTCTGGTTGATGTGTTCGCGCCGGTCGTGATGGATTTTCTCCAGATATTCGTCCAGCGCCGCGTTGAAGCTTTCCGTGCCGGAATGGCCTTCCGGTGCTTTCAGATCGTAGACCCGCACGAAATTCTCATAATCGTTGAGCGCGCGCTCGCGCTCGTCGCCGAGCTTGCGCAGCGCAAGCCCCCAGAGCGCCAGCGTGAGCTGATGGTGCGGCGCGCGCTTCAGCGACTCTTCCGAAAGTGCCGCGCTCGTTTCCGCATCGCCCGCGCGGAGCAGGCATTCCGCATAATTCGCGCGCGCATCGATATGGCCCGGCTCCGCGGCGATGAGGCGCTCGAATTCGCGGCTTGCCGCTTCGTAATCGCCAAGCCGCGTCAGCACCGAACCCAGTCCGTCGCGCGCGGCGGGGTTTTCCGGCTCGAGCGCAAGCGCGCGTGCGAAGGCTTCGCGCGCGTCCTCCAGCCTGTCGCCCAGAAAGAGAAATTTTCCCTTTTCCGCATGGAGCGCGCCGAAGCCCGGATGACGGCGCAACGCTTCATCGTAAGAGGCGAGGAATTCGGGACGGTTGAGGCGATAGAGCAGCCGGTTGAGATCGCCATGCGCTTTCAGATCGAGCGGATTGCGCGAGAGCGCGCGCAGATAAGCCATCTCCGCTTCCTGCAAGCGCCCCAACATCTGCAACGTGTTGCCGCGATTGAAATCGGCATTGGGCAGATTGGGCGAAATCGCCTGGGCGCCCATGATTTCGGCGAGCGCTTCTTCGTGGCGGTTCTGCTGCGTCAGCACGACGCCGAGATTGTGTTTGAGGGCCGCGACATGCTGGGGATTGCGCCTGGGTTGGGCGAGGCCCGCGCGATAGGCGCGCTCGGCGGCGCCGAGATCGTTCTTCGCGGCCAGCGCGAGACCGAGACCGAAATGCGCATCCGTGAGATCGAGCTTCAAGCGGATCGCCTCGCGGAATTCGGCGACGGCTTCGTCGTAGCGGCCCATGGCATGCAGCACCTGGCCGAGATGCACATGCGCCTCGGCGCGGGCGGGCTCTTTCGCGAGCGTCTTGCGGTAAAGCTCCTCGGCCTCGGCGAAGCGGCCCTGCACCCAATACATCTGACCCATCAGATGCAGCGCATCGGCATGATCGGGCCGAAGCTGCAGCGCGCGCGCGAGCATCGTCTCGGCCGGCGCGAATTCCCGGCGCTTGAGATGCGTCAGCGCCTGCTGCAGCAGCATCGCGATCTGGCGGTCAAAGGATTGTATTTGCGGTTGCGACATGAGCCCCACCTTTTCGAGGGGCCGGATGTTGGCCCGGCGGCGCAGGGGAGACAAGGGCTGCGTCCGGCGTGCCCGGCACGACGAGAAAAAAGCGGACGCAGCGCAAAGTCCTTCCGGAACGATGCGCCAATTCAATCGCCCCGCCGCATTGCGGATGGAACAAAATCGGAACCGCTGTGCGCGTCAATCGCCGATACCGATACTGATCGTCGCGAACGGACCATAAAAGCCGGTTGTTCCGGTCTTGCGCGTGTCGACGCCGGTGTCCATTGCGCCGAAGAAGAAATCGCCGCGATAACCGATGCTGAGTTTCGCATTGGGGAATTCCAGCGACATGCCGAGCATGGCGCCGACATTGGGCACGGTTATGCGGCGCGAGCGATCGAAGGTTTTCGTATGCGTGTAAGGATCGGAAGTGCCGAGCAGGCTGGGGTAACCGCCATTGTTCAAATGACCCGAGGTCTGATGGCGGCCGCTCGCGCGCTGACGCCCGAACAGCAACGCCGCATTAACGCCCCAATCGATCGTAAGCACTTCGTCATCGGGATCGCCGGCGATCGGCACGGACGCATTCCACGTGATCGTGGGCCCTATTCCCCGGAAATCGCGCCGCGCGCGGAACGTGCGGGCGAAAGTATGAAACCCCGACTCGGGAAAGCAGAACGGCGGATGGGACGGAAACTGCGTGTAGAAATATTGCGCATTATAGGTGTTGCAATAATAGAAGAATATCGCATCGGGCCGGGCATGAACGATCGAGGAGGAATGCGACACGAATTGCGCAAAGCGCACGCCGGCTTGCACGGTCGATGTGCCGCCGCGCCCGAACATGCCCAGACCGACATCCTTGCCCACTTCGAA
>DATIZS010000017.1:0-5206 GCA_035516955.1 Rhizomicrobium sp. | reverse complement strand
GAAGCGCCCTCCTATCTCATGCGAAGGTGCCAGCAATTCTACAGCGATCTTTACGCGCGCGAATCCGGTGCGCGCGATCTGACCAAGCAGCAGTTCATGGTGCTCGCCGCCCTCGAACACAATGACGGCGTGAGCCAGACCGCGCTCGTCGAAATCACCGGCATCGATCGTTCGACATTGGCGGAGATGGTGCGCCGCATGCTCGAGCGCGGGCTCGTCTCGCGCGAACGCACCGAACAGGACGCGCGCGCCAACGCCGTCGCCATCACGCAGGCCGGACGGAAGGCGCTGCGCAATGCCCGCATCGCGGCCGACCGGGCGGAGAAGGCGCTGCTCGATGCGCTGCCGGCGGGCGAGCGCCAGCGTTTCGTGAAGCTCCTGGCCACGATCGCCTCCGCGGGGGAGGCGATGACCGCCGATGGCGGCGAGCGCGCCCGGCGCAAGCCCGTCCGCCGTCCGCGCGCTTAACCTGCTGATTCGAAAAACTATTCCGCCGCCCTGGCCCGTTCGATGGCGGGCAGGATTTCGCCGCTCAGAACGTCCGGCGTCAGCGGGCCCGCATAGCGCAGCCGGATGATGCCGTCGGCATCGACCACGAAGGTCTCCGGCACGCCATAGACGCCCCATTCGATCCCCGCCTCGCCCGAGGCGTCGAGGCCCAGCCGGGCAAACGGATCGCCCACATCGGCGAGGAAGGCGCGCGCCTTGGCGGGCGTGTCCTTGTAGACGAGGCCATAAAGCGCAACACCTTTCAGCCTGGCGAGCGCGGAAAGCAGTGGCGCTTCCTCGCGGCACGGCGCGCACCACGAGGCGAACACATTGACCACCGTGACATGACCCTTGAGATCGGCAGGGCCGAATCCCTTGGCGTTCGCATCGAGCGCCGCGAGCGCGACCGATGGCGCAGGCTTTCCGATCAGCGCGGACGGCAATTGGTCCGGCGGCGGCGCGATCAGCGAATGAAAGAGAAACCAGGCAAGCCCCGCGAAGAGCAGGACCGGAACGATGTAGAGCGCGCGCTTCACCGGTTCTTTTCCAGTTCGGCGAGCCGGGCGCGCGCGCGCCCATAGGCCGACAGCGTCATCGCCAGCGCCGCGATCAGGCCGATGGCGGAAATTCCGTAGGACGGCCAGACGAACGCGGCATAGCCGCCCATGGCGAGGAAATCGGCGATCATCCGCCCTCCAGCATCAGCACGCGCGCGCGCCGCTCGAGGATCTCGGTGCGGATGCGCAGGATCCAGAGCGAGACGAACAGCGCCGTATAGCCGCCGCCCATCGTGAAGAGCGGCCAGAGAAACACATCCGCGATGGTGGGTCCGCCCAGACGGAAGATGCTCTCTCCCTGATGCAGCGTCGTCCACCAATCCACCGAGAATTTGATGATGACGAGATCGGCAGCACCTACGAGCGCGAGAATGGCGGCGGCGCGCGCGGCGCGCGTCTCGTCCTCGATCGCGTTCCAGAGCGCGATATAGCCGAGATAAAGAAAGAGAAGCAGGAGAAACGAGGTCAGCCGCCCGTCCCACACCCAGAACGTGCCCCACATCGGCCTTCCCCAGAGCGAGCCCGTGACGAGGGCAAGTGCGGTGAAAAGCGCACCCAGCGGTGCCGCCGTCTTCGCCGCCACATCGGCCAGCGGATGGCGCCACACGAGGCTGAAGAAGGACGCGCCCGCCATCGCCGCATAGGCCATCATGGCGACCCAGGCGGCCGGCACATGCACGAACATGATGCGCACCGTATCGCCCTGCTGGTAATCGGGCGGGCAGGCGAACGCCATATAGAGGCCCGCGCCGATCAGGATCGAAGCCGCGCCCGCGAACCACGGCAGCAATTGTCCGCTCAGCTTCATGAAGCGCGCTGGGTTCGCGTATTCGAAGAGCATGGCGTCCCTCTAAGCTCTTGGGTGCGATGCGGCAAGCATGGGCGTCAGGTCCCGATATTTAGCCGCACGGCGGCCGCCGCCGCGAAGGGCGCAAGCACCACCGCACCGAGCGAGAACGCGGCCAGAAACCAGAGCGCGCCGTTCTGGACATGATCGAGGCCCGCAAGCACCGCGCCTGCGCCGAAGATCACGGCGGGCGCGAGCAGCGGCAGCACGATCAGGGGCAGGATCAGCCCGCCCCGGCGGATGGAGAGCGTGAGGCCTGCGCCCACCGCGCCGATGGCGCTCGCGGCCGGCGTTCCGATGGCGAGCGAGGCTATGAGCGGCGCATAGCCCGCTTCCGGCAGATTGAAGAGCAGCGCCAGGACCGGCGATAGCAACGTCAGCGGCAGGCCCGTGGCGAGCCAATGGGCGGCGATCTTGGCAAAGGCGGACGCTTCGAGGCTGAGCGGCGACAGCGCGATGAGATCGAGGCTTCCGTCCTCGTAATCGGCCTGGAAGAGACGGTCGAGCGACAGCAGCGCCGCCAGCACCGCCGCCACCCACAACACCCCGCCCGCGATACGGCCGAGCAGCTTCAGATCCGCGCCCACGCCCAGCGGCACCAGCGCCGCGACAGCCGCGAAGAAGGCGAGCGCTAGCGCCGCACTTCCGCCCGCGCGCGTGGCAAGGCGCAGGTCGCGGGCGAGGATGGCAGCCACGGGCTTCATGCCAGCACCAGCTTCGCGCAATCCACACCGAGCGGCTCATGCGTCGCGGCGATCACCATGCCGCCGGAGGCGCAATGCGCCGCGATCATTTCGCTCGCGAGTTTTTTTCCGCTCGCATCGAGGGAAGCGAGCGGCTCGTCCATCAGCCAGAGCGGACGATTGCTCAGCTTCAATCGCGCGAGCGCGAGGCGGCGCTTTTGGCCTGCGGAAAGATATTGGCCGGGAAGGCGCGCGAGCCGCGCAAGGCCCGTTTCGGATAACGCCGATTCTACGGGTACATTTGCGCCGTAGAGCTGCGCGAAGAATTTCAGATTTTCCGAAACCGTGAGCTGCGGCTTGACGCCGTCATGATGGCCGAGCCAGCCGGCGAATTTTCCCCGTTCCTCGCCATCGGAAATTTCGCCGGTTTTGATCTGGAAAAGAATTTTTCCCGATGCGGGCGAAAGAAATCCCGCGATCATGCGCAGAAGCGAAGTCTTGCCTGCGCCGTTCGGCCCTTCGATGGCGAGCGCAGCACCCGTTTGAAGCGCGAAATTGAGCCCGCGGAAAACGAGCCGCCCCCCGCGGATGCAGGCGAGGTTTTGCGCCTCCAGCCTTGTGATTCCGCGCGGTAGCATCGCAGCAGTTCCAGATTGAGTCTTAGAGCAGATGTCGGAGCTTTTTCAGTAAGTTAGATGCCCTTTTCGCCGCGATCCTATTCTCTTCTGGTCCAGCGTCATATAGACCCCATTCTTCGATCGATGCGCATTCTTCTCGATCATCGACGTACCAATTCAGTGCGATCAGCACCGTGTCAAGCTCATCGGGGGTGAGCCTTACGGTCATTTGCGGCATTAGCGCCTCCGTCACCCTATGCTACCGGAATCAACATTCGCGTCCGATTTATGGTACTCTGGTTCGCGGTATTTCCAATCTGCGTGCTCGAATACTTCATGGCCCACGCTATATTTACCACCAAGTCGGACAGCGGCTATGACGATGTGAGAGAGGAGCGTTACCATTTCCCCTCGCAGTATCTTGCCCGCGTCCAAAAAGCGGTTGGCGATCTCATAATCTACTATGAACCGCGACGGGGTAACGGGCGGCTTTCCTATATTGCCGTCGCTCGCGTTGATCACGTTGATCAAGATCCAACTCAAAGTGGCCACTATTATGCGCGTATCACCGACTATGTGAATTTCGACAATGTTGTGCCATTTCGACAAGCAAATGAACTCTTTGAGAGTTCGCTGCGCGGCAGTGGCGAAACAGGACTATCTGGAGAATTTAGAAACGCAGTTCGTCTACTGCCGAATCACGAATTCGAAGCGATCCTCGCGGCTGGATTCGCGAATACAGGTCTGGTCAAGCAACAATCTGCCCAGCAATCTTACGAATTTGCGGAAGAGGGCGCCGATTTCACGCGGTCGATTGTGGAGCAGCTTGTACGCCGTCCATTTCGAGAGGCAGCCTTCGCTCGGCAAGTAAAGGCAGCCTACGGCAATCGCTGTGCTTTTACAGGCCTTGATATGAGAAATGGCGGAGGACGAGCAGAGGTCGACGCTGCACACATAAAACCTGTGGGCGACGGCCACAACGGACCAGATTCCATTAGAAATGGCTTGGCTATCACCAAGACGGTTCATTGGATGTTCGACCGCGGGCTCCTATCGATCGACAGCGACTATAAAATTCTCGTTGCAAACCCCCATGTCCCTGAGCCGATTCTTCGATTGTTAGAACCCAGCGGACATATCATCATACCCGACAAAGCACAGGACAGACCTCATCCTGCCTTTCTCGAATACCACCGCAACAACATCTTCAAAGAAGCAAAAGCTGGCGTCTAAGCGCGCCTCATCCCGCGATATATTGCGCGCCGTTGACCGTCAGCGTCGCGCCGGTGATGAAGGCGGAATCGTCGGAGGCCAGGAACAGCGCGGCTTTGGCGATCTCCTCGGCCTTGCCGAGACGGCCCACGGGGATCGTGGCGATGATGCTTTCCAGCACCTTCTCCGGCACCGCCTTGACCATTTCGGTATCGATATAGCCGGGCGCGATGGCATTGACCGTGATGCCCTTCTTCGCGGTCTCCTGCGCCAGTGCCTTGGTGAAGCCGATGATGCCGGCTTTGGCGGCGGAATAATTGGTCTGGCCCATCTGGCCCTTCTGGCCGTTGATCGAGGAGATGTTGATGATGCGCCCGAAATTCTTTTCGCGCATCGAATCGATCACGTGGCGGCACATGTTGAAGAGCGAATCGAGATCGACGCGGATGACCTCGCGCCATTGCTCGGCGGTCATCTTGTGCAGCATGGCGTCGCGCGTGATGCCGGCATTGTTGATGAGAACATCGACGGGCCCGAGCGCCTTCGCCACATCGGCGATGCCCGCCTGACAGGCCGCGAAATCGCCCACGTCCCATTTGAACACGTCGATTCCGGTTTCGCTTTTGAATTTGGCGGCGGCTTCATCATTGCCGCCGTAATTGGCGGCGACCTTGTAGCCTGCCTGCCTGAAGGCCACGGAAATCGCATGCCCGATTCCCCGCGTTCCCCCCGTCACCAATGCCACGCGCGACATGAGCTATCTCCCCTGAAATTTATGGATTTCTCTTAACATCGCGAAAG
>DATIZS010000016.1:0-7330 GCA_035516955.1 Rhizomicrobium sp. | reverse complement strand
CCCGGAGCCCTTTTCCTTTCTGACCGCCTCGATCGACCGGCCGCAAATCGATTGCTTCATCACCCAGACGACCGAGGCGGGCCATGCGGTCATTCGCGACAATCTCGCAAGCTCGCCGGTCTATTCCGGCGCGATCTCGGGACGCGGGCCGCGCTATTGCCCCTCGATCGAGGACAAGGTGGTGCGCTTCGGGCATCGAGAGACGCACCAGATTTTCCTCGAACCCGAGGGACTGGACGACGACACGGTCTATCCCAACGGAATCTCGACCTCGCTGCCGGAGGATGTGCAGCTCGCGCTGCTCGCCACCATTCCGGGGTTGGAGAAGGTGGCGATGCGCCGGCCCGGCTATGCTATCGAATACGATTACGTGGACCCGCGCGAGCTTCATCCCTCGCTGGAAGCGAAGCGCGTGCCGGGCCTTTATCTGGCCGGCCAAATCAACGGCACGACCGGCTATGAAGAAGCCGCCGCGCAAGGCCTGATGGCGGGGCTGAATGCGGCGCGGGGTCCCGATCCGATTATTCTGGATCGCGCCTCTGCCTATATCGGCGTACTGATCGACGACCTCGTGACCAAGGGTGTTTCCGAGCCCTATCGGATGTTCACCTCGCGGGCCGAATATCGCCTGAGCCTGCGCGCCGACAACGCCGACCAGCGCCTGACGCCCATCGGCGAGCGGGCAGGATGCGTGGGCGCCGAACGCTCGAAGGCTTTCGCGGAAAAGACGGCGCGGGTCGAGGCGGCACGGGCGCGGATGCACGAGCTGAACCTCACGCCCAACGAAGCCCGCAAACATGGGATTGCCATCCGGCTGGATGGCGTCCGCCGCAACGCCAGCGAGCTTTTGAGCCTGCCGGGCGTGGAATTTTCAGCGCTGGTCGCGATCTGGCCGGAACTTGGCGGCTTCGCGCCTGATGCAGTGGAGCAGCTAGAAATCGACGCCCAATACGCCGGTTATCTCGACCGGCAGGAGGCCGACATCATCGCCTTCCGGCGGGATGAGACGCTGCGGCTTCCCGCCGACGTCGATTATGCCGCCATCGCCGGGCTTTCGACGGAAGCCAAGCTGAAACTTGAGAACATCCGGCCGGCCACGCTCGGTCAGGCGGCGCGCATCGATGGCGTCACGCCCGCGGCGCTGACGCTGGTTCTCGCCCATATTCGCAATCGCGCGGCCAAAAAAGAACCAAATCGTGCCGCGTCCTGAATTCGGTCCCGACGAGTTCGCGAAAGCCGCCTCTGTTTCACGTGAAACGCTGGCTCGACTGAAGGCCTATATCGGTCTGCTGGACAATTGGAATGCACACCACAATCTCGTCTCGGCCGCATCCATGGCAGATGTCTGGAAACGGCATGTCTGGGATTCGGCGCAGATCGCGGAATACATTCCGGCCGAAGCGAAAAACCTTGTCGATCTGGGCAGCGGGGCCGGATTTCCGGGGCTGGTCCTGGCCGCGCTCAAGCCGGATTTGCGCGTGGTTCTCTACGAAGCCACCGCCAAGAAATGCCGCTTTCTGGAAGCCGCGGCCGAGCGAATGGGCCTGAATGTCGAAGTCCGCAATCGCCGGATTGAAGAGGCGAAGTCCGAGCCCTTCGATGTCGTCACGGCGCGGGCCTGCGCGCCCCTCGACAAGCTGCTTGGCTATGCACAGGCTTTTCAGGGCAGGGAGACGGTAAATCTGCTCCTCAAGGGTCAATCGGTAGATGCCGAATTGACCGAAGCCCATAAATCTTGGAGGATGAAGGTGTTGCGGCATCCAAGCCGCACGGACCCATCGGGCGTGGTGCTCGAGATTCGGGAGCTGGCTCATGTCAAACGCTAAAGGCCCGCGCATCCTCGTGGTCGCCAACCAGAAGGGCGGGGTGGGCAAGACCACGACGGCCATCAATCTGGGTACGGCGCTGGCGGCCGTGGGCGAGCCGACGCTGGTGGTCGACATCGATCCGCAAGGCAACGCCTCGACCGGCCTCGGCATCCCGCGGCCCGAGCGCAAGGTGACGACCTATGACGTGCTGATGGGCGAGGCGAAGATCGCTGACGCCGTGACGCCGACGAAGATCCCCGGTCTCGCGCTCGTGCCGTCCACTGTCGATCTGTCGGGCGCCGAACTCGAATTGATCGATCGCCCGCGCCGCAATGCGATCCTGAAAGATGCGCTCGCGCAATTCGCCGAAGAAGAACCGAACAGATTTTCCTACGTGCTGATCGACTGCCCGCCATCGCTCACGCTGCTCACCGTGAATGCGATGGTGGCCGCCGATGCGGTCGTCGTGCCGCTGCAATGCGAATTCTTCGCGCTGGAAGGTCTTTCCCAATTGCTCAAGACGATCGAGCTCGTGCGCGCGAATTTGAATCCCGCGCTCGAAATACAGGGCGTCGTCCTGACCATGTTCGACAAGCGAAATCGCTTGTCGGATCAGGTTGCCGCCGATGTGCGCGCCAATTTGGGCGATGTCGTCTACAAGACGATAATTCCGCGAAATGTGCGTATTTCCGAAGCGCCGAGCCATGGGCTTCCGGCGCTTGTTTACGATCTGCGTTGTCCGGGAAGCCAGGCCTACATCAAGCTCGCCGGCGAATTGATCCAGCGCGAGCGTGGGCGGATCGCGGCATGACACCGGAAGAACGTCATCGCGGATTGGGCCGCGGGCTGTCGGCATTGATCGGCGATGAAGCTTTGCCGACGCGCGGCGAGATTCAAGCGAAGGGCGCGCGCACATTGCCCGTTGCGTTTCTGAAGCCGAACAGATTCCAGCCGCGCAAAACTTTCGGAGCCGAAGATCTGAACGATCTTGCGAATTCCATTCGCGAGAAAGGCGTGTTGCAGCCGATCCTGGTCAGGCCGACCGCACAACCGAATTCGTTCGAGATCGTCGCCGGCGAGCGGCGCTGGCGCGCCGCGCAGATGGCGAAGCTCCACGACGTGCCGGTGGTCGTGCGCGAGATGAGCGATGGCGAGTCGCTCGAACTCGCGATCATCGAAAATGTGCAACGCGCCGATCTCAACGCGATCGAGGAGGCGGGCGCCTATCAGGAGTTGATCGACAAGTTCGGCTACACCCAGGACCGGCTTTCGCAGGAGGTCGGCAAGAGCCGCAGCCATGTCGCCAACACGCTGCGGCTCCTGAAACTGCCCGAGACCGTCAAGGTGCTGATCCGCGACGGCAAGCTGACGGCCGGCCACGCCCGCACGCTGATCGGGCTCGCCGATCCGGAGGCGCGGGCGAAGGAAATCATCTCGGGTTCTCTGAATGTTCGTGAGGCTGAACGGCGATCCAAGAAGAAGGTTGTCAAGCCGCGCGCAACGGATCCCGATACCAGGGCATTGGAATCAAATTTATCCAATATGTTAGGGCTGAAAGTTGAGATCGCACACAAAGGATCCACGGGCGGCGAGCTGCGGATTTTTTACAAGACGCTGGAACAACTTGACGATTTAATCCGCCGTCTTAACAGCGTTCGCTAAACCGTTTTATCCACAGAATATTAACAATGATTTCGGAATCGTTAACGCGCGGCCGCCGAAAGCGCCGCTTTCGGGTCGATCCGGCCGTCGTAAAGCGCCCGTCCGATGACGACGCCCGCGATTTTCGGCTCGGCCGCCAGGGCCTCGATGTCGGAGATTCCGGCCACGCCGCCCGAGGCGATCACCGGAATGGAGGTTGAGGCGGCGAGGGCGGCCGTCGCGGCCACGTTCGCGCCCTGCAACATGCCGTCGCGCGCGATGTCGGTGAAGATGATGGCGGCGACGCCGGCGTCTTCGAAGCGCCGGGCGAGCTCGGCGGCCGTCAGTTCGGAGGTTTTCGCCCAGCCTTCGACGGCGACCCTGCCATCCTTCGCATCGATGCCGACGGCGATACGCCCGGGATGTGCCCTGGCAGCTTCCTTCACCAGCGCCGGGTCTCTCAGTGCCGCGGTTCCCAGGATCACGCGGGTGATACCCGCCTCCAGCCAGCCATCGATGGCGGCGCGGTCGCGGATTCCACCCCCGAGCTGGATGGGAAGATCGATGCTGCTGCGGATTTTCTTGATCGCATCGGCATTCGCGCTTCTGCCTTCGAAGGCGCCGTTCAGATCGACGCAATGCAACCATTGAAACCCGGCTTGCGCAAAGGCGCGCGCCTGCGCCGCCGGGTCGGTGTTGAAGATCGTCGCCTGGTCCATCTCGCCGCGCTTGAGGCGGACGCAAACACCGTCCTTCAGATCGATTGCCGGGTAAAGGATCATGGTTTCCATTTGAGGAAATTCGCGAGCAGGCGCAATCCCACCGCCTGACTTTTCTCCGGGTGGAATTGCGTGCCCACGATATTGCCGCGCCCGAGCACGGCATTGATCGTGCCGTCGTAATCGGTCGTAGCGAGAACATCGCTCCGGTTTTTCTCGACGAATTTGTAGGAATGCACGAAATAGGCATTCGCGCCGGTTTCGATTCCGTCCAGCAAGGGATGCAGCTTCACGATCCCGAGATCGTTCCAGCCCATATGCGGCACTTTGATTTCCGGTTGCGACGGCTCGATGATGACGACCTCGCCGTCGATCCAGCCGAGCCCCGGATGATCGCCGAATTCGCGGCCGACGCTCGCGAGCAATTGCATGCCCACGCAGATGCCGAGGAAAGGACGCCCGTTTTTTCGGACAGCCTCCTCCAGCGCCGCGACCATGCCGGGCACCGATTTGAGCCCGTTCATGCAATCGGCAAACGCGCCCACGCCCGGCAGCACGATGCGTTCGGCCTTCGCGGCCACATCGGGATCGGAAGTGACCACGATCTCGTGCCCGGTGCCGCCCTCGCGCGACGCGCGCGCCAGCGCTTTCTCGGCGGAACGCAAATTCCCCGAGCCGTAATCGATGAGGGCGACTGTAGAAGGCATGGCCTGCTCCAAAGGCGGCGCATTCATACAGCGGTGTTTGCCGTAATGCCAATGGTCAAAAGTTACGCTTGACGTAACGCGGAATTATCGCCAATATGGGCGCATGATCCTGAGCTATCGCGACGCGCGGACCGAGCGTTTCGCCCGTGGCGAAAGGGTCAAGCAGTTCGAGCGGTTCCGGGCGCGCGCCGAGCGGGTGCTGGACCGGCTGGGCGCCGCGGTCGGCCTGAGCGATATCGCAAATTTTCCGGGCCACAGGCTGGAAAAGCTGAAAGGCGACCGCAGAGGCCAGTGGAGCGTGCGCATCAACGACCAATGGCGCATCTGCTTCCATTGGCCGGACGGTGCGGCGGGTCCGAGCGAAGTCGAGATCGTGGATTATCATTGAGCGCAATCGGAAAAGTGTGAAGCGGTTTTCCGATAAATTGCGCGACAGAATAAACGAGGTGAAACATGGCACGCACTCCCATCCATCCCGGCGAGCATCTGGCAGAGGCTTTGGCGGAATTGAACATGTCCGCCGCTGAATTCGCCCGGCAACTGAATGTGCCGACAAACCGCATCACCGGAATTCTCAACGAGAAGCGCGCGCTTACCGCCGATACGGCGCTGCGCCTCGGCCACTGGTTCGGTACCAGCGCGGAAATGTGGCTGAATTTGCAAAAGCTCTATGAGCTTCGCCTCGCGGAAAACGAGAAGGGCGCGGAGATCCGGAAACTGCCGAAGCGGAAAGCGGCGTGACCGCGCTTCACTTGTAAACTAGACAGACGTCCGGCTCTGGGCGATTTCTCTTTTCACAAACCGCATAAGTTCGGCCCGGTGAGAATCCCGAATCCCACGTCCACTTTTGAAATGGGGAGAGAAGACCCATAACCTTCCAGTCGGATCGCAATAGTAACTTGTTTTACCAATTCCCATCAGGATTGCATCTCGGTCCAGATGCGGTCTTTTCAGTTTATAGAGATTTATTATGAGACGGTTTCGCCGAATTTCTGATCCGCTCACAACGACTATTTTCGGTCGATAGTGCCGAAGTAGTTGTTCATTCTGTGTTCTACAATATGCGAAATGTCGGAAAGTTGACGGACTTCCGATTTTTCCATAGAACCTTTCAAGATGCACTTCATTGGCGGAACTCCAAAAAAATAGTTCGCCCAGTATGACGCTGGTCTTGGGACCAACACACTTTCGAACATCTTGGTACCACTTTTGCGCTTTCTCGCGGGCGCACTCCGCGAGAAGGCCCGGTCGAGCGCGAAAATCAAGCTCGCTTGTGTCCTCTAAGACATGCGCGCTTAGCGATCTTATCTTCCGATCAATTGGATATTCCGCTTCGTTGATACCAAAAACAACGACATCCACGTCCCTTGAACGAGTTGCCGAGCACGAGATAAATTCGGGTACGTTTCGGTGCCTGAACTTCGGAAGACGGACATCAAAAGAAAATATTGTAGCTCGCCTGAATTTTCGGTGAGCGCGCGCATAATTTCTTATTGACCTTAAGTGGGTAGAAAGTGGCGCGACCATGGGTAGATCAATCCGCATCCATCTTCAGGGCGGCGATGAAGGCTTCCTGCGGGATCTCGACCTTGCCGAACTGGCGCATCTTCTTCTTGCCCTCTTTCTGCTTGTCGAGGAGTTTTCGTTTGCGGGTGATGTCGCCGCCATAGCATTTCGCGGTGACGTCCTTCCTCAGCGCCGAGATGGTTTCGCGCGCGATGATCTTTCCGCCGATGGCCGCCTGGATGGGAATCTGGAAAAGGTGGCGCGGAATGAGCTCTTTCAGCTTTTCGCACATCGCGCGCCCGCGGCCTTCGGCGCGGCTGCGGTTGACGATCATCGACAGCGCATCGACTGGCTCGCCATTGACGAGGATCGACATCTTGACGAGATCGCCTTCCTCATAACCTTCGATGTGATAATCGAAGCTGGCATAGCCGCGCGAAACCGATTTCAGCCGGTCGTAGAAATCGAACACGACTTCGTTGAGCGGCAGTCTGTAAATCACCATCGCGCGGGCGCCGGCATAGGTGAGTTCCACCTGCCGCCCGCGCCGGTCTTCGCAGAGCTTCAGCACTGCACCCAGATGTTCGTCGGGCACGAAGATGGTGGCCTTGATCCACGGCTCTTCGATGAAGGCGATGCGCACGACATCGGGCATATCGGCGGGATTATGCAGCTCCTTCATGCTGCCATCTGTCATGTGGATGCGATAGATCACGCTCGGCGCCGTCGCAATCAGATCAAGATTGAATTCCCGCTCCAGCCGCTCGCGGATGATTTCGAGATGAAGCAAGCCCAGAAATCCGCAGCGGAAGCCGAACCCCAGCGCGGCGGAGGTTTCGGTTTCATAGGTGAAGCTCGCATCGTTCAGATGCAGTTTGGAAAGCGCGTCGCGCAAATCCTCGAATTGCGCCGCATCAACCGGGAACAATCCGCAGAACACGACCTGTTG
>DATIZS010000015.1:0-2103 GCA_035516955.1 Rhizomicrobium sp. | reverse complement strand
GACGCTGGGCGAAGAGCCGGCCGCCGTCGTGCACCTGAAGCCCGGCATGCATTCGAGTGAAGACGAACTGCGCGCGTTCGTGGCGGGCAAGCTCGCGGCGTTCAAGGTGCCGGTGAAGGTGGTCTTCTGGCCGGAAACGCTGCCGCGCAACGCCAACGGCAAGATCATGAAGACGGAATTGAAGAAGATTTTCGCGACCGAGCCGAATGCTTGAACGCAATTGTCATCCCGGGCGAGCGTAGCGAGACCCGGGACCCACCGGGCAAATGGCACTGTGGGTCCCGGCTCACGCTCCCCCGCAACAAGTGCGGGGTCGCTGGCCGGGATGACAATTATTATTTCGCAAAAATCCCCATCAGCGCCGGCTTGGCATAAAGGGCCGCGCCCTCATGCGGCTCGATGGGAAGAACGAAGGTCAGATCGGAAGCCGCGTTCATCGTCGCGTTCAGCATCTGCGCCGCGATGAAGGGATCGACGGCGCGCACCGAGCCTTCCGCGATGCCGTCGGAGATCATGGCGGCGAAGCGGTCCGACACGCGATTGAAACGGTCGACCATGCCCGAGCGGATGGCCTCGGGAAGCGCTGTCAACGCCGAGGAGCGCAAGAGCGGTCCGCTCTCCGAAAGCTGATAATCGACCAGCGCCGCGCTCGCGCCGCAGATCTTCTGCCACATATTGCCGTCGGCGCGCATGGCGAGCCGCTGGGCGCGGCGGATGATCTCGAAGCTGCGCTCGAAACAGGCCACCACGAGATCGTCTTTCGCGTCGTTGTGATGATAGAACGAGCCCTTCGTCACATTGAGCTGCGCCGAAATCTTTTCCACCGACGCCCCGCGATAGCCGCGCTGATTGATGAGCTTCGTCGCCGCCAGAAGGAACGTATCGTGCAGCGGTCCTTCGGGATCGGCGGGCGAGGGGATCGCGCCCAGCGCGGCGGGCTCCCAGCGCGCGCCGTCCATGGCGAGACCGCCCGCCAGAATGTCGAACATGCGTTCGTGGATGCGCGGATAATCCTCGACTTCGTAGCGCGGCAGCCAGGTCACCGACCAGTAAAGCTGTTCGAGCAGCATATGGGTGCGCGCAGTCGCGGTTCTCTTGTCGAGCCATTCATGGCCGGGTGTGGCGAAGATCGAGCGGATCTTGCGGAACAATTGGCGATACGGCTCCGCCACGATCGCGATATGCGGTTCGCGCAGCGTGCGCACATCGGCGAACATGGCGAGCGGGGCGTCATAGCCCTCGCGGATCGAGCGATCCATCTCCAGACACAGGCCCACGACCTTGTGCAACCGTTCCTGCGGCGTGTTTTCGCGCACGGCGCGGTCGACCAGCGCATCCAGCCTTTCGATGCCGCGCAGGAAGCAGGCGACCGCCAAATCCTCCTTCTTCTTGAAATAATAGGTGACCGAGGTGGTGATGAGGTCCACGCTCGCCGCCACGTCGGCCAGCGTCATGCCTTTCACCCCGCGCCGGTTGATGATGCCGGCGGCGGCGGCGATGATCGCGTCCTTCTTCTTGTTGTAGCGATCCGTCGAGGTGGTGTGTGCGGCTTCCCTGTCCATCAGTCGAGCACCGCTTCGTTTCGTCCCGCTTCGCCCGCGAGCCGTCTCAGGTTTTCTTCGTGGCTTTCGCGGGTGATCTTGTAGAAGCCAACGAAAATCATGGCAATGCCGTAAAGCAGCACAAGCATCGGCAGATACCAAAATCCGAGATCGCGCAGGATCGCCATGTCGACATGGCCGGGCCGGGCGCCCACCGGAAAATGCGCCACCGCCAGAAGCAGCCCCGAAAGGAAGACGCCCGCCGCCGAGGAAGTCTTCTGCATGAAGCTGGAGGCGGCGAAGAAGAGCCCTTCCGAGCGCCGCCCGGTGCGCAGCGCATCGTCCTCCACCACGTCGGTAAGCATGGAGGCGAGAAGAATGGTGCTCGCGATGCTCAGCGTCAGCGAAAGCGTGGCGAAGCCGAGAAGCAGCGGCAGGAGCGCGGGATCGCCATTGGCCGGCGGCAGATTGGCGAGCCTGAGCACCAGCGGCACCGCACCGATGGCGAGCGCCAGCACGAAAAGCACGATGGCCGAAGATTTCTTACCGAAGCGCTTCGAAA
>DATIZS010000014.1:0-2462 GCA_035516955.1 Rhizomicrobium sp. | reverse complement strand
CCGGTCGGCGAACGGCATGCTGGTCGAGGCAAAGTAGATCGCGTCGACGAAAGCGCGATCCTTGAGCGGATCGTGCGCCGGAATGCAGTCGCGCGCGGCCTCCACCGCCATGGTGACGGCGTCTTCGTCCCAATTGGCCATGGCGCGCTCGCCCTTGGCGCCGCCGAGAAGGCCCGGCGCGAACCAGGCATTGGCTTGCGCGATCGCTTTGCGCTGAAGCCTCAGACGCGGGATGTAGGCGCCATACGAGGTGATGCCGGTCATGTTCTTGCCCTGATGGAATTGCGGATTGCGGGCGAAGAAATCAGCTTTGAAAGGGGGTGGCAACCGCTAGCTTTTCGCTGCGATACAATTGAGACCTTTGGCTTTGAGCTGGGCGCAGAAGGCGCTGGCTGTCATGCCTTCCGGGGCGTTCGTGCGCAGGCGCCAGTAGCGGCCCTTGCCCGGCACGTCCGCTTCCATGATGTGCGGCTTGAATCCGCCGAGCAGCCCGCCGGCGCTGTCGACGAGATGGTTCCACGCTCTGGCTGCGTCCAGCTCGGCGTGCCAGGCGCCCAGTTGAACCATCTCGCCCGAAGCCGATGCCACACTGAGCGGAAGCTCGGCCGGAATGGTCTCCGCCACGCGCACAGGTCGGGCGTTGCGCGGCGCTGGGTCGAGAATTGCGGGACGCAAATCGCTTTCGGAAGGGCTGTGCGGTTTCGCGGGTGCGGCCTGCGCCTGCTTGACCGGTTCCGCTACGGCTTCGTCCGGTGCATGCAGCGGAGGCTTCGGCGAAGCCTCGCTGGCCAGAGAGGTGAGTCGTTCGCTCGCGGGACCGAACTGCGCGTTGGCCGCGAGCGCCTTGCGATAGTAGCTCTCGGCGGCGCTCGAATCGCCCTGCGCTTCCGCCACGCGCCCGAGACCGTAATAAGGATACTCGGGCTCGTCGTCTCCGGCTGCGAGCGCTGCCCGATAGTCGGATCGCGCAAGCTGCAGCTGACCCGTCCGGCGATAAGCGTTGGCGCGATTGTTCAGCGCGGTGGCGTAGCCCGGCACCAGCCCAAGCGCCCGCGAATAATCGGCGATGGCGTCTGCCGTGCGGCCAAGCTCGTCTTGGGTCACGCCGCGATCGAACAGCGCACGCGCAAGATCGCCGCGCGGCAGCACGTTCTCATCGATGGCGGCGGTGAAATCGGCGATCGAATCCTCGCGCTTGCCCAGTTGTTCGCGCGCCAGGGCGCGATCGAGCAGCAGGTATGTGTTGTCCAGATGCGTGAGACTGGGGTTTCCGAGCAAAGACGACGCCTGCGCTTCGGCATCCTGCGCCCGTCCCTCGCGCAGCGCGGCCGCGATCGTCGCCAGCGATGCGGGCGCATCGTCGGCAAATGCCGGGGCGCTCGCCAGAACGACGACGGCGCACAACCGACAGATGATGCGACTTTCCAAAGCAGTTCCCCGACCGGATCGGCTAGAGGCCATGATAGCGCCGAAACCACGCGACGAAACGGCCAATGCCTTCCTCGAGCGAAATTTTGGGGACAAATCCGAAGTCGCGGCCCGCGCGGGTAATGTCGGCATAGGTCTCGCGCACGTCGCCTGGCGGGCCTTCCGCGGCTTCGATGACGGCCTTCTTTCCCGCCGCCCGCTCGATCGCCCGAACCAGCGACAGCACGTCTTCCGGATGGCTGTTGCCGAGGTTGTAGAGCCGATGCGGCGCAGCACCCGATTCGCTCTTGAAGGGCGTCTCGACGATTCGCACGATGCCGTCGACGATGTCGTCGATGTAAGTGAAGTCGCGGCGGAGCTTGCCCTCGCCGAACACGGGGATGGGCTTGCCCTTGAGGATCGCGTCCGTGAACAGCCAATAGGCCATGTCGGGCCGGCCCCAGGGACCATAGACCGTGAAGAAACGCAGACCCGTCTGCTTCAGCCCGAACAGCTCCGCATAGGAATGCGACATCAGCTCGCCGGAGCGCTTTGTGGCGCCATAGAAGGAGACGGGCTGTGCGGCGCACGCCGATTCGGAATACGGCGCGGGCGTGTCGTTGCCGTAGACGGAACTGGACGAGGCGTAGATCAGATGGCCGAGGCGAGGCATGCCCCGGCAAAACTCGAGCACATTGTGGTGGCCCACGAGATTGGAACGGGTGTAGGCGCGGGGGTCCGTGAGTGCATAGCGCACGCCGGCCTGTGCCGCGAGATGGAGCACGACGTCAAAAATTTCGCCCCCGGCGGCTTTGGCGAGCGAATCTTCTTGCGCAATATCGCCGGTCGCGAAGACAAAGCCCGGCTGTGCTTCGAGCTCCTTGAGTCGCGCGCGCTTGAGCTGGGGGTCGTAATAGGAATTGAGGTCGTCGAGCGCCACGACGCTGTGGCCGCGGTCCAATAGGGCCCGCGCCGCATGATATCCGATGAAGCCGGCGCCGCCGGTCAGGAAGATGCGCATGTGGAACCACTCTTAACGTCAAAGCCGGGCGCTT
>DATIZS010000013.1:0-3342 GCA_035516955.1 Rhizomicrobium sp. | reverse complement strand
GGCCCCGGCGCGAAGCGGCTTGCGCGTGGCCGGGCTGCCGGACTAAGCCAGAGGCGAAAGGCCAAAGCGGGTCGCGCCATGACCAAACGGGTTTACGCCTTCGGAAACGGTGCGGCAGAAGGCCGCGCGGAGATGAAGAATCTGCTCGGCGGCAAGGGGGCGAACCTCGCCGAGATGAGCAATCTCGGCCTGCCCGTGCCGCCCGGCTTCACCATCACCACCGAAGTCTGCACCCATTTCACAACCAAAAGGGCGACATATCCGGATGGCCTTAAGCCCGCGGTCGCCGCGGCGCTGGCGCGCGTGGGCGAGCTTGCGGGCGGGATGTTGGGCGATGCGACGAAGCCGCTGCTCGTTTCGGTGCGCTCGGGCGCGCGCGTCTCCATGCCCGGCATGATGGACACGGTGCTCAATCTCGGCCTCAACGAGAAGACGGTGGCGGGGCTTTCGAAGCTCACGCGCGACGCGCGCTTCGCCTGGGATTCCTATCGCCGTTTCATCCAGATGTATTCGAGCGTCGTGCTCGGCGTCGAACATGCCCTCTTCGAGGAGATCATCGAGCTCGAAAAGGAGACGAAGGGCGTCGAGCTCGACACCGAACTCGATGCGGCCGATCTGAAGCGCATCGCGGGCCTCTTCAAGGAGCGCGTGCAGAAGGAGCTCAACAATCCGTTTCCCGAGGACGTGAACGACCAATTGTGGGGCGCGATCGGGGCCGTGTTCGGCTCGTGGAACAGCCATCGCGCGCGCACCTATCGCCGCCTGCACAACATCCCCGAGGAATGGGGAACGGCGGTGAATGTGCAGGCCATGGTGTTCGGCAATCGCGGCGAAACCTCGGCCACCGGCGTCGCCTTCACGCGCGATCCGGCGACCGGCGAGAAGCTGCTCTACGGCGAATTCCTGGTGAACGCGCAAGGCGAGGACGTGGTCGCCGGAATCCGCACGCCCCAACCGATCGCCAGGCTCGTGCGCGAACGCGCCAAGAGCAAGAAGCCTTCGATGGAAGAAATCATGCCCGCCGCTTACGCCCAACTGAAAGCCATCGGCGGCAAGCTCGAAGCGCATTACCGCGACATGCAGGACGTCGAATTCACGGTGCAGGACGGCACGCTCTTCATGCTACAGACGCGCACCGGAAAGCGCACCGCCGAGGCCGCGCTCAAGATCGCCGTCGACATGGTGGGCGAGGGCCTGATCGACAAGGAGATCGCGATCGGCCGCATCGATCCGGCGGCGCTCGATCAATTGCTGCATCCCACGCTCGATCCGGCGGCGCAAAAGGAAACCATCGCGGCGGGATTGGCCGCTTCTCCCGGTGCCGCCACCGGCGAAGTGGCGTTCACGGCCGATGAAGCCGAAAAACTCGCGGCCGACGGGCATGCGGTCATCCTCGTGCGCAACGAAACGAGCCCCGAAGACATCCACGGCATGCACGCGGCGAAGGGCATCCTCACCGCGCGCGGCGGCATGACGAGCCATGCGGCGGTCGTCGCGCGCGGCATGGGCAGACCCTGCGTCTCGGGCGCGGGCATGCTCAAGATCGATGCCGCGAAAGGCACGATGACGGCCGGCGAAATCGTCATCAACCGCGGCGACATCATCACCATCGACGGCGCGACGGGCCAGGTGTTCAAAGGCCGCGTGCCGATGCGCCAGCCCGAACTCACCGGCGATTTCGGAACGCTGATGGAGTGGGCCGATTCCATCCGGCGCATGAAGGTGCGCACCAATGCCGACACGCCCGACGATGCCACGACCGCGCGGCGCTTCGGCGCCGAAGGCATCGGGCTTTGCCGCACCGAGCACATGTTCTTCGAAGCGGGGCGCATCGTCGCCGTGCGCCAGATGATTCTGGCCGACGCGGCGGACGACAGGAAAGCCGCGCTCGCGAAACTTCTGCCGATGCAGCGCGGCGATTTCGAGGCGATCTTCAAGGTGATGGAGGGATTGCCCGTCACCATCCGTCTGCTCGATCCCCCCTTGCACGAATTTTTGCCGCACAAGGACGAGGATATCGCCGAAGTCGCGCGCGCGGCGGGCGGCGATCCTCAGAAACTGCGCGCCCGCGCCATCGCGCTGCGCGAAACCAATCCGATGCTCGGCCATCGCGGCTGTCGCCTCGGCATCACCTTTCCCGAAATCTACGAGATGCAGGCGCGCGCGATATTCGAGGCCGCGGCGAACGTCGAGAAAGCGGGGGGCAAGCCCGTCGAGCTCGAGATCATGATCCCGCTTGTCGGCTTCAAGAGCGAACTCGATTTCCTGAAAGACCGCATCGCGGCCGTGGCCGAGGATGTCGCTGGCGGGCGGGGCAATAAACCCCGCTACATGATCGGCACCATGATCGAGTTGCCGCGCGCGGCCCTGCTGGCGGGCGAGATCGCGCAGACGGCGGAGTTCTTTTCGTTCGGCACGAATGATCTGACGCAGACGACGCTCGGCGTGTCGCGCGACGACGCAGGAAATTTCCTAAGCGAGTATCTCGCCAAGGGGCTGATCGCGCGCGATCCTTTTGTCGGCATCGACGTCCAGGGTGTGGGCGAGCTGATCGAGATCGCGGCAAAACGCGGGCGGAAAACGCGGCCGAAGCTCAAGCTCGGCATCTGCGGTGAGCATGGCGGCGATCCGGATTCCATCCGTTTCTGCCATGAAGCGAACCTCGATTACGTTTCGTGCTCCCCGTTCCGCGTACCCGTCGCGCGTCTCGCTGCGGCGCAGGCGGCTCTGAAAAACGTCCGCGAAAAGGATTAAAATACGCCGCGAACGTGAACGGATTGTCTTTGTACGGAGTAACCATATCCTATTCTGTTACGTCGCGAATTGGTCCACCCCCCGGGTTGACGGTCCGCGCCTCCCCTGGTAGCAATTTTGTACCGGAGAAGGGGCGTCAATTGTGCAATCAAGGGAAAACCTTGCATGATGGATGGGGTAGGGAAGGCCCACAAGCGCGCCGACGGCGCGGTTGTGGCGGCGGTGTCGCTCCTGGTGTTGGGAACGGCGCCGCTCATCGGTGTTAATCTTTATACGGATAAAAATGACGCGCTTGTCGCGCCACAACAGATCGTCGAAGCCGTGCAGGTGGAATGGAGCTCGCCCGCGGAGCTCGCGGGCGCTAAGCTTGCCAGCGAAAGCGACTGCCTGGCTCAGGTAATGTATTACGAGGCCCGGGGAGAGGGTCTGGCCGGCGAGAAGGCTGTGGCCGAAGTCGTCTTGCGCCGGACCCATAACGGCAATTACGCGCGCACGGTGTGCGGCGTCGTGCACGAGGGCGTGCGCGAGGGGCACAAGACCGGCTGTCAGTTCAGCTTTGCCTGCGACGGCTCGCTCGACCGCCCGAAG
>DATIZS010000012.1:0-14924 GCA_035516955.1 Rhizomicrobium sp. | reverse complement strand
ATCGTGATGGTCTCGAATCCCAGCATCGGTTTTTCGCCGCCTGGGATCGCGCCGAAATCGCGGACGACGACGAGATTCTCGATGCGGATGCCGTATTCGCCGGTCTTGTAGTAGCCGGGCTCGTTCGAGCAGATCATCCCGGGTTTGAGCGTCTGCAGGATCGGGCGCTTGGAGATGTTCTGCGGCCCTTCGTGCACCGAGAGATAGGAGCCCACGCCGTGGCCGGTGCCGTGGTCGTAGTCGAGGCCGGCCTCCCACAGCGGCCGCCGCGCGAAGGAATCGAGCGCCGCGCCCGTCGTGCCTTCGGGGAACTTCACGGTGGCGAGCGCGATATGGCCTTTCAGCACGCGCGTGAAACGGTCGCGCATTTCATCCGTTGGCGCGCCCACGATCAATGTGCGCGTCACATCGGTGGTGCCGTCGGGATATTGCGCGCCGGAATCGATGAGGAACATCTCGTTGTTGCGCACCGGCCGGTTGGTCTTGCGCGTGACGCGGTAATGCACCACCGCGCCATGCGCGCCCGCCCCTGAAATGGAATCGAAGGAGAGATCGGCGAGCGCGCCGGTTTCGCGGCGGAATCCTTCCAGCGTTTCGGCCACGTCGATTTCGGTGAGCGTTTCCTTCGGCGCCTCGCGCTTGAACCAGGCGAGGAATTTCGTCAGCGCCGCGCCATCGCGGATATGCGCCTTGCGCATGCCTTCGATTTCCACCGGATTCTTGCACGCTTTCGGCAATTGGCAGGGATCGGAGCCGCGTTTGATCTTCGCGCCCGCCTTGTTCAGGCGGTCGAACACGGCCGCCGGCGCCGTGCCCGGATCGGCCAGCACGGTTTTTCCCGCGAGCGCTTCGAGCGCCGGCGAAAATTCCTCCGGCTTGCGCAAACGCACCGCATTTCCGAAATGCGCGAGCAATTCGGGCGATGATTTGCGCGCGTCCATGAACAAATCGGCCGAACCGTCGGCGTTCAGAATCGCGTAGGACAAGGCAAACGGCGTATGCGGCGTGTCGCCGCCGCGCATGTTCAAAAGCCAGCAGATGGAATCGGAAAGCGTTACCACCGCCGCGTCCGCACCGGATTTTTTCACCTCTTCGGCGATGCGCGTGCGTTTGGCTTCCGTGCTTTCGCCGGCAAGCGCGAGCCCGTGCGGCGCGGCTTTGGCGAGCGGCGGCGCGGGCTGATCCTTCCAAACGGCGTCGATGGGGTTGGTGTCGCAGGCGACGAGCAGGGCGCCCGCGCGTTCCGCGCCGGCGCGCAGGATTTCGAGCCCGGATTCGGTGTGCACCCACGGATCATAGCCGAGTTTCGTGCCGCGCGGCACATTCTCCGCGATCCATGCGGCCACGCCTTCGGTGATGAGATCGCGCGGCTCGAACAAATTCGTATCGGTCTGCTGGCGCACTTGCAGCGTGTAGCGGCCATCGACGAATATGGCGGCTCTGTCGCGCAACACCACCGCGGCGCCTGCCGAGCCGGTGAACGCCGTCAGCCACGCCAGCCGCTCGCCGCGCGGCGGCAGATATTCGCTCTGATATTCGTCGGAATGCGGCACGATGAATCCATCGAGCCCGCGGCGCTGAAGTTCGCCGCGCAGTGCCGCGAGCCTCGGTGCGCATTGCGCGGCATCGGAGCGGTCGTCGAAGGTCTGAAAGGGCTTGTCCATCCGCCGAAATTAGCGCGGGCCGCGCCCCAGCACCAGCGCGCTCCACACCCCATCGCGGCGGATTTCGCGCAATTTGAGGCCATGCGGGCGATAAAAGCTTAGAACAAGATTTTCTTGGCCTCGCAGCAGGCCCGACAGCACGGCCACGCCGCGCGGCGCGAGCGCCGCCACGATGGATGGCGCCAGGCGCGTGAGGGGCGCGGCCAGGATGTTCGCCACGATCAGATCGTAAGGCGCGGATGCCGAGAGCACGGGCGCAGTGAGGCCGTCCGCCGTCACGGCGCGCACGAGCGGCGCTTCGTTGTTGGCGCGCGCGTTTTCGAGCGTGACGATCACCGCGACGGGATCGATGTCGGATGCGATCACGCGCGTCTTCCACAGCTTCGCAGCACCGATCGCCAGCACGCCCGTGCCGCAGCCGAGATCGAGCACATTGGCGAATGCGCGCCGCTTCGCCAGATCGCTCAGCACGCGCAGGCACAGCGCGGTGGTTTCGTGATGCCCCGTGCCGAACGCCAGCCCCGCTTCAATGCGGATGGGAATGACGCCGGCCGGCACCACGCCCGCATCATGCGCGCCATAGACGAAAAAGCGCCCCGCGCGCACCGGCGGAAGGCCTTCCTGGCTGAGCTTGATCCAGTCGATATCGGGCAGCAGCATCACATGCACGTCGCGCCCCACAAGCTTCGAAAGCAGATCGCCATCGGGCATCTGCGCATAAAGCGCCTCGACCATCGCATCGCTGCTGAACGGATCTTCGTTGATGAGCACCGCCTGCGGCGAAGACGCCAGCTCCAGCACCGCCGCGATATCGGGGGCGTCTGCCTTCGACAAGGCAACAGATACTTTCCAGAGAGGCGGGTTTGTGTTCATCTCAAACTAGATTGTCATGGCCCGCGAATGCGGGCCACCCAGTTGAAACAATTCTGATGCAGAAGATTTATTACGTTTATATTCTGGCAAGCAAGCGCAACGGCACGCTTTATATCGGCGTTACCAACAATCTTGTTAAGCGCGTTTGGGAACATCGAGAGGGGCTGGCGTCCGCTTTCACCAAGAAATATGGCGTGAAGCTGCTCGTATATTATGAAGTATTCGAAGATATACATGCTGCAATATATCGGGAAACTCGGCTCAAGAAGTACAAGCGTGAATGGAAGATTAATCTCATTCAGCAGAAGAATCTCGACTGGCGTGATTTGAGTGGCGATTTGTGAGTCTGAGTTTGTCATCACCTGGGTGGCCCGCATTCGCGGGCCATGACAATGAGGTTTAGGTGAAACGCATCAAGCCCTCGCCACAAAACTATCGATCACCTTCTTCTCCCCCGCCTTGTCGAAATCGACGGTGAGCTTGTTGCCTTCCACGCCGCGCACCGTGCCATAACCGAATTTCTGGTGGAATACGCGGTCGCCGCGCGTGTATTGCGTGGCGGAAGGATCGGAGGTTTGCACCGTATAGGCTTGCGCTTCGATCAGCGGCGGGCGCGCGCGGGCCGCGCCGCTTGCGCGATTGGCCTGGGCGCGCCGCCAGCCGGGGCTGTCATATGTGCTGCCGAATTGATTTGAATAGTTTGGGCCCGCATTGTCGCGAAAGCCGGCATTGCCGCCGTAAAATCCCTCATCGACCACGGTTTCCACATGGCCTTCGGGAAGCTCGGAAATGAAGCGCGAGGGCAGCGCGCTCTGCCAGCTTCCATGCACGCGCCGGTTCGCGGCAAAGGAAATGCGGATGCGTTTTTTGGCGCGCGTGAGGCCGACATAGGCGAGGCGACGCTCTTCTTCCAGCCCCGCGAGTCCGTTTTCATCCATGGTGCGCTGGCTCGGAAACAATCCCTCCTCCCAGCCGGGCAGGAACACGGTATCGAATTCCAGACCCTTCGCCGCGTGCAGCGTCATCAGATTCACGCGGTCTTCGGTTTCGTTCTGCTCAAGCTCCATCACCAGCGAAACATGCTCGAGAAATCCCGCGAGCGACTCGAACTGCTCCATCGAACGCACGAGTTCCTTGAGGTTGTCGAGCCGCCCCGGCGCTTCGGGCGATTTGTCGTTCTTCAGCATGTCGGTATAGCCGGATTCATCCAGCACCATTTCGGCCAGTTCCATATGCGGCAAGACTTTCGCCGTTTCCGTCCAGCGCGCGAAATTTGCGGCGAGGTCCGCCAATGCGCGCCGCGCTTTGGGCGGCAATTCATCGGTTTCGGAAAGTTCGCGCGCGGCGGCAAGCAGCGGAAGGCCGCGCGCGCGCGCGAATTTGTGCAAGGATTGCATGCTCGCATCGCCAATGCCGCGTTTGGGTTTGTTGACGATGCGCTCGAAGGCGAGATCGTCGTCGCCTTGCGCGATCAGGCGCAAATACGCCATCGCATCGCGGATTTCCGCGCGCTCGTAAAATCGCGGGCCGCCGATCACGCGATAGGGAATGCCGAGCGTGAGGAAGCGGTCTTCGAATTCGCGCATCTGGAAACTCGCGCGCACCAGCACCGCCATTTCGTTGAAGGGCTCGCCCGCCAGATGCAATTGCTCGGCATCGCCGGCAACCCCGCGCGCTTCTTCCTCGGCGTCCCACACGCCTTGCACCTTGATCTTTTCGCCGGCATCGCCCTCGGTCCACAATGTCTTTCCGAGGCGGCCCTTGTTCGCCGCGATCAATCCCGAAGCCGCGCCCAGAATCGCGGGCGTCGAGCGGTAATTGCGTTCGAGCCTTATCACTTTGGCGCCCGGAAAATCGCGCTCGAAGCGCAATATGTTTTCGATTTCCGCGCCGCGCCAGCCATAGATGGATTGATCGTCGTCGCCCACCACGCACACATTGCCCGTGGTGCCCGCCAGCAATTTCAGCCAGAGATATTGAACGACATTGGTATCCTGATATTCGTCCACCAGCATGTATTTGAAGCGCTCGCGATATTCTTCCAGAATCTCCTTGTGCTCGCGCAGGATGGTCAGCACTTCCAGAAGCAGATCGCCGAAATCGGTGGCGTTCAGCGCTTTCAGCCGCGCCTGATATTCCGCGTAAAGCGCGCGGCCCTTGCCGAACGCAAAACCATGCGCCTCGCCATCGGGAACATCGCCGGGACGCAAGCCCCGGTTCTTCCATCCGTCGATCATCGCGGCCAGCGTGCGCGGCGGCCAGCGTTTCTCGTCGATGCCCGCGGCTTCGACAATCTGTTTCATCAGGCGCAACTGATCGTCGGCATCGAGAATGGTGAAATTGGATTTCAGCCCCGCAAGCTCGGCATGGCGGCGCAGCATCCGCGCGCCGATGGAGTGGAACGTGCCGAGCCACTGCATCCCTTCCACCACGCCGCCGATCAGTGCGCCGATGCGCTCTTTCATTTCACGCGCGGCTTTGTTCGTAAACGTCACGGCCAGAATCTGCCCCGGCCAGGCGCGGCGCGTGGCGAGGATGTGGGCGAGGCGCGTCGTCAGCACGCGCGTTTTTCCCGTGCCAGCACCCGCCAGCACCAGCACGGGACCCTCGAGCGAAATCACGGCCTCGCGCTGTTCCGGGTTCAGGCCCGAAAGATAGGCCGCCTCGCGCGCAACCGGCGCGTGCTCTTCGGCGAAGGCAGCGTCCAGCGGGTCGGAATAGGAGGAATGTGTTGTCATGATTCCGTGTAATCTAGCAGGGGCGGCCGCGCGATGTCGCGCTTTTGTTCTTGGGGGAGCCATGAAGAGACGCACGGCAATTCTGGGTTCGGCGCTGTTTTTCGTGGCCGCGCCGGGAACCTTCGCGGGCCTTCTGCCATGGCTGCGTACCCATTGGCATATGCAGCCGCCCTTTTTCGGTTTTGCGGGCCTTCGCATCGCCGGCGGGCTCTTGATCGGGGCGGGGCTTTATTTCCTGCTCGACAGCTTCGCGCGTTTCGCGCTGAAGGGGTTGGGCACGCCCGCGCCGATTGCGCCGCCGGAAAAGCTCGTGGTCAGCGGTTACTATCGCCACACGCGCAATCCCATGTATGTCGCGGTGCTGGCGCTGATTTCGGGACAGGCGCTTCTGTTCGGCGATGTTTTCCTCATCGCCTATGGCGTTTTGGTGTGGTTCTGCTTCGAAGTGTTCGTGATGGGCTATGAGGAGCCGACGCTGCGCCGCATGTTCGGCGCGGAATATGAACGCTATTGCGAGAATGTTCCGCGCTGGTTTCCGCGATTGCGCCCATGGTCTCCATAAAAATTGTCATCCCGGGCGACCCCGGACTTGTTCCGGGGGAGACCCGGGACCCACCGTGCAAATGTCGTAGTGGGTCCCGGATAACGCTTCGCGTTTCCGGGATGACAGCTTTGATTACAGGATTCCGAGTTCCTTCAAAATCCGCGCGCGATCCGCATCCAGATCGGGCGCGGGCGTGCGCGTTTTGGGATCTTCGTAAGCCGATAGTTTGATCGGATTGCCCTGCATCTTGAGCGGCCCGATTTCGGGATCCTCCGCCGTCACGATCATGTTGCGGAAGGCGATTTGCGGATCTTCCATCACATCGGCCACATTGTTGAGCGGCGCGGAAGGCACGCCCGCGTCTTCGAGCAACGCCAGCCATTCATGCGAGGTTTTCGCGGCGAGAGCTTTTTCCATGTCGCCGTGCAATTCTTCCCAATGCTGCATGCGAAGCGGATTGGTGGCGTAGCGCGCGTCGCCGGCGATTTTCGGGCAACCGAGAACGTCCGCCATCCTGGCGAACAATTTGTCGGTGCCGACGGCGATGACGATATGACCGTCTTTCGTCGCGAAGGCCGCAAAGGGCGCGATGGAAGGATGGCGCGAACCGATGGGGCCCGGCACTTCGCCCGTCGCCACATAGCGCGCGATGGCGTTTTCCAATATCGCCACCTGGCAATCGAGCATCGACACATCCACCATCATCCCCGCGCCGGTTTTCGTGCGGTCGAAGAGCGCGGTGGCGATGCCGATGGTGGTGAACAATCCCGCCGTCAGATCGCCCATGGAGGAGCCCACGCGCGTCGGCGGCGAGCCAGGATGGCCGGTGAGCGACATGATCCCGCCCATCGCCTGCACCACCATGTCGTAGGCGGGACGGTGCGCGTAAGGTCCCGTTTGTCCGAAGCCGGAAACCGCGGCGTAGATCAGTTTCGGATAGTTTTCGTGCAGCGCCTTCCACCCGTAACCGAGCTTTTCCATCGTACCGCCGCGATAATTTTCCAGGAGCACATCGGCGCGTGAGAGCAGGGCGTCGAAAATCCTGCGGTCCGCATCGCTCTTCAAATCCAGCGCAATCGATTCCTTGCCGCGATTGACGCTCATGAAATAGCCGGATTTCACCTTGCCGGATTTCGTCTTGATGAACGGCCCGATGGCGCGCGAGGCATCGCCAATGCCCGGCTCTTCCACCTTGATGACGCGCGCGCCGAGCTCGGCCATCAACAGCGCGCAATAAGGCCCCGCGAGCACGCGCGTGAGATCGATCACCAGAATTCCGGAAAAAGGCCCCTTCGCCATCAATCCTCGTCTTTCAGGCGATGGGCTTCCAGATCGCGCGCCGCTTTCTCGCCGCGTGCTTCTTCCAGTATATGCGCGCGCTTTGCAACACCGTGCTTGGCGCGGTTGGCGGCGGCGGTTTTTTCCTTTTCGGCCCGCGCCTTGGCCTTGCGCGCGGTGCGCAAATTCACGATCTCGCTCATTTGGGCGCGTCCATCTCCATCATCTTCTTGAAGGCGGGCCGCGATGTGATGCGCGCGGTATAATTCTTGATCACGGGCGTTTCCGCCATCATCTTGAACATGACCATGAAATGCAGGCCGCCGCCCAGCATCACATCGGCCGCGGAAAATTCGTCGCCGAGGAAAAATTTGTTCTTGGAAAGATGCGCGTTCATCACCTCTTCCACGTCCTCCGGCGTCGCCCATCCCATCGCGCCCGGCACATGGGCGATGTTGAAGCGGCGCTCGAGGAAGGCCGGCTCCATCACGCCGGAGCGGTAAAACAGCCAGGAGAGATATTCGCCGCGCTTGGCATCGCCCACGCGCGGGCCCATTTTCTTGTCGGGAAAGAGATCGGTGAGATAAAGCGCGATCGCGCCGCTCTCGAACACCATGCGGCCGTCATGCGCCAGCGCCGGCACCTTGCCGTGCGGATGCGGATTGGCCGGATCGCGCGTGCCCGTGCCGTCGGCGCGGCGGATGCTGACGATCTTGGTCTCGTAAGGCACGCCCAGTTCTTCCAGCAGCCAGATGATGCCGCCGGACCGCGACATGGGCAAATGATAGAGCGTGAGCATGCGTGCCTCCGTTTCGAAAGGCGCAACGCTAAGCCCGCCGCGCATTGGCGGCAAGCGCATGGAGGCGCAGCGCGCTCGCCAGCGGACGAGGGCCGCGCTTGGCGTCGATCTGCGCCACGAACGCGGCCATGCTGAGATTTTCCCGCGTGGCTTCGGCTTCCAGCACCGCCCAGAATTCCGGTTCCAGCGCGACGGATGTGCGATGGCCGGAGAGCGTGAACGAACGCTTCTTCAGCGTCATTTCGGATGGATCATGTCTTCCGGCCGCACCAGGGCGTCGAATTCCGCAGGTGTGACATATCCGCCTTTCACCGCTTCTTCTTTCAAAGTGGTGCCGTTCGTGAGCGCCATTTTGGCGATCTTGGCGGCGTTGTCGTAGCCGATTTTCGGCGCAAGCGCGGTGACGAGCATCAGCGAGCGTTCGAGGCCGTGTTTGATGTTGTCGAGCCTGGGCTCGATCCCCACCACGCAATTCTTCGTGAAACTCTCCGCCGCATCGGCCATCAGGCGCACGCTTTGCAGGAAGCAATAGGCCATCACCGGATTATAGACGTTCAGTTCGAACTGCCCCTGACTTCCGGCTATCGTGATGGTGGTGTGATTGCCGAAGATGCGCGTGCAGACCTGCGTCACCGCTTCGCACTGCGTCGGGTTCACCTTGCCCGGCATGATGGAGGAGCCCGGCTCGTTTTCCGGCAGCGCAAGTTCGCCCAGCCCCGCGCGCGGCCCCGATCCCAGATAGCGGATGTCGTTGGCGATCTTGAAGAGCGAAACCGCCACCGTGTTGATCGCGCCATGGGCGAACACCATCGCGTCGTGGGCGGCCAGCGCCTCGAATTTGTTGGGCGCGGTCTTGAACGGCATCTTGGTGATCGCGGCGATCCGCTCGGCGACCATCTTGTCGAAGCCGACGGGCGCGTTCAGTCCCGTGCCGACCGCGGTTCCGCCCTGCGCCAGCTCCATCAGCCGCGGCATGGTCTGTTCGATGCGCTCGATGCCGTATTCGACTTGCGCGGTATAGCCGGAGAATTCCTGGCCCAGCGTCAGCGGCGTCGCATCCTGCGTGTGCGTGCGGCCGATCTTGACGATGTCCTTCCAGACGTGGGCCTTGTCGTTCAGCGCGTTGCGCAGCAACTGGAGCGCCGGGATCAGCCGGTGATGGATTTCCTCCGCGCTGGCGATGTGCATGGCCGTCGGATAGGTATCGTTCGACGACTGGCTCATATTGACGTGATCGTTCGGGTGCACGGGCTTCTTGGAGCCCATCTCGCCGCCCAGCATCTGGATGGCGCGGTTCGAGATCACCTCGTTCGCATTCATGTTGGATTGGGTGCCGGAACCCGTCTGCCAGACCGACAGCGGGAAATGCGCGTCGAGCTTTCCCTCGATCACTTCCTGCGCCGCATCGACGATGGCCTTGCCGAGTTTGGGATCGAGCAGGCCCAGCGCCATATTGGTCTCGGCCGAGGCGCGTTTGACGATCCCCAGCGCGCGCACGATGGGAAGCGGCTGCTTCTCCCAGCCGATCTTGAAATTGTGCAGCGAACGTTCGGCTTGCGCGCCCCAGTATTTGTCGGCTTCGACTGGGATCGGTCCGAACGTATCGGTCTCGGTGCGGGTCTTGGTCATGGCCTTACAATTCAGAAGGGGATGAGTTCCGGCGGGAAGCTTCAGATTTCCCAGGGATTGATGAGCTCGACGCCAGAGTACTCGAAACCAAGCATATCGCGAGTCGCGATGGACGCATCGACCGACAATGCGATTGCGGCTATCTGCGCGTCGGAATGCGAATGGGTTCGGCCGTGGACACTCATTCCCATTAGGACCTGGGGAAAGAATTTCGCGGCGTGGCTATCGAATGGAAGCACGCGGCCGGCGAACCGAACGGTGAAGATTCGGTCCACGATGTCCGATAAATCTTTTCTTCTTCTGAGGACCGGAGCCGATGCCGCGCCGTATCGCATCTCCGCTTCTGTCACCGCCGTCGTGTAGAGCTCTTCGCCGGGCGCGAACCTCAGCCAACGGGCTACGGATTCAGCCGGGCGCGGCTGCATCGCCTCTGAGATGACATTGGTGTCCAGAATAATCATTCCTGGTCGTAGTAATCCGGATCGTTGAAAAACGGCAGGTCGCGCGAGCACTGGCGTGTCAAAGGCTGGAATTCATACTCGCCCAGCTGGGAAACATCGGATCGGATCGCATCATACAAATTGTCGGCAGGCGCAAAGCGCAGCTTGGCATCGCGCGCGAATTCTCGCGGTTCGTCGGCGAGTCCTTGATTTGGCGGGTCTTGAGCGGTCACGGCGGAGTTCGCTTCTCAAAGCGAGCTATTTTAGCCTGCCCGCTCGCTGTCGCACAATCTTTGGGTGCAATTCACTTCTTCCGGAAGGCGTCGAGGCTCACGACCTCGCCCTGGGCGGCGGGCTTTTCGGCCACGGGTTCAGCGGGCTGCTCCTGCTTCGGCGCTGCGGGCAACGGCGTGGGGGCTTCCGCAGACGGCTTGACCGGCTCGGTCTCCGCGCCTGCTTCGCGGAACTGCAATCCGAACGAGACGCCGGGATCGGCGAACTGCGTCAGCGCGGCGAAGGGAACGGTCAGAGTCGCCGGCACCTTCTTGAAGGAGAGCGTCACCTCGAAATGGTTCTCCTTCACCTTCAGGCCCCAGAACTGGTGCTGAAGGATGATCATCATCTCGTCGGGATATTGCTCGCGCAGGAAATCGGGGATCTCGACGCCCGGAAAATTCGTCTTGAAGGTGATGCGGAAATGATGCGCGCCGACGAGGCCCTGCTTCTCCACGCGCTTGAGCGCATCGCGCACCACGCCCCGCAAGGCCGCGTCCGCCAACGCCTGATACCCTATGAAGTCCTTCGCCATGTCGCTCCCGTGATCGCCGAAGACTAAACAGGGCGATTGGCGAGTCAACGAAGATCGTCACATGCATGAAAGATGGCTTGCCGCGAGAGGGGTCGCATGCGATGAGAAGGCTCGGCATCCCTAGAAAGGAGCCGGTTCATGAACACTTCCTCAGACCCGCGCGCGCAGCCATCCATGGTTTCGCGATTGCGTCCGGTCGCGCCCGTCCCGCACAGGGAAAAGATGGGTTTCGTGCGCTATATTGCCGAAACCGGGAAGAACCCCTTGGGTGCTTTGGGGGCCGAGGCATTCGAGGAACGCATTATTTGCGCCGAATTCCTTGGAATGCGGTCGATTCTCGTCAGCGATCCCGAGGCGATCAAGCGAGTCCTGCTCGACAATGCCGCCAACTATGTGAAAAGCGAGCAGTTCCTCAAGATCATCAAGCCGGCGCTCGGCAACAGCATACTGACGGCGGAAGGCGCGGAGTGGCGGTTCCAGCGCCGCACCGCATCGCCGATGTTCCAGATGCGGCATATCGCGGATTGCGCGCCGGGCATGGCCGCCGCCGTCAACGACATGCTGTCGCGCTGGGCTGCGCTGCCGGCTGGCGCCGAGATCGACGTTGCCAGCGAAATGATGCGCGTCACCTATGACATCATCTCGCGCACCATGTTCTCAAATGATGTGGCGCTGCCGTTCGAAAAGATGGCGGCGGCGTTCGGAATCTATCTCGAGACGCTCGGCCGCGTCGATCTCGCTACGTTTTTCCTGCCCAGCTGGGTGCCGACTCCGAACCGGCTGCGGGGCGGCAAGGCGCTCGCCTTCCTCAGGAAGGAGATCGGCGGCCTGGTGGAGCGACGCAGGGCCCAGCTTGCCGCGGACCCGTCAAGCGTACCCGACGATCTTCTGACGCTTCTGCTCAAGGCCCGCGATCCGGAAGGCGGCGCGGTCTTCGGCGATGCCGAAGTCCTCGACAACGCGATGACCTTCATCTTCGCGGGCCACGAGACCACGGCCAATGCGCTGACCTGGACGTTCTATCTCTTGTCGCAATTCCCGGATTGGGATGGCCGCGTGGCGGACGAGGCCGCAAGTGCGCTCGGGGGACGCGATGCAGCCGCCGCGGACATGCCGTCGCTGGAAACTTCGCGCATGGTGCTCGAGGAGAGCATGCGGCTTTATCCGCCGGCGCCGTTCATCACGCGCAGGGCGGTCGCTGCGGACGAACTCTGCGGCGTCGCCGTGACGCCCGGTACCAACGTGACGGCGTCGCCCTGGGTGGTGCATCGCCACAGCCTGCTGTGGAAGGATCCCGACCATTTCGATCCCATGCGTTTCGCACCGGGCGCGCGCGAACGCATCCATCGCTTCGCCTACATCCCGTTCGGCGGCGGCCCGCGCATCTGCATCGGCATGGCATTCGCGATGCAGGAGGCAATGATCATCCTTGCGACCGTCGCGCGCCGCTACCGTCTCGCGCTGGCGCCGGACCAGACGGTTGAGCCGCATGCGCGCGTCACGTTGCGGCCGAAGAACGGCTTGCGGATGAGACTCACCGTGCGCTAGGCCAGCGTCGCCAGCGCCTCCGGTGACCACGGCTTCAGCTGGTCCGCATGGCCTTCGCGAATCTTCCTTGGCCAATCGGCATTGACGATCAGCGCGCGGCCCACGGCCACGAGATCGAAATCGCCGCGTGCCAGCATCTTCATCAATCCTTCCAGATGCGCGCCGGTGTCGACCTCCGAGCCCTTGCCGCGATAGGCATTGATGAAGTCGTCGTTCAGGCTGACGGAGCCGACGGTGATCGTAGGCAGACCGGAGATTTTCTTCGTCCAGCCCGCAAGATTGAGGTCCGAGCCCGTGTCGGGGAATTCCGGCTCCCAGAAACGGCGCGTCGAGCAATGGAACATGTCGACGCCGGCTTTCGCCAGCGGCGCAAGGAAGGCCTCGAGTTCTTTGGGGGAATGCGCGAGCCTGGCGGTGAAGTCCTGCTGCTTCCATTGCGAGAAGCGCAGCAGGATCGGGAAGTCCGGCCCCACCGTGGCGCGCACCGCCTTCACGATCTCCACCGCGAATTCATCGCGCTTCTCGATGGAGCCGCCGTACTTGTCGGCGCGCCGGTTCGTGCCTTCCCAGAAGAACTGGTCGATGATGTAGCCATGCGCGCCGTGAATCTCCACGCCGTCGAAGCCGAGCTGCTTTGCGTAGCCCGCACTCTTGGCGAAACCCGCGATGACGTCGTCTATGTCCTCTTGCCTCATCGGCTCGCAGACATGCTTGTCCGGCTTGGCAAGGCCCGACGGCGCCATGCTGGGCGCGTCGGGATAGGGGCCGGAGCCGGGATGGCGGATCACCCCCTGATGCCAGAGCTGCGGCATGATGTGGCCGCCTGCGGCCTTCACCTCTTTCAGCACATTGGCCCAGCCGGCGAGGGAGTCACGTCCGAAAAAGGCCGGGACATTGGCGTCGTTGGAGGCCGATTTGTGCTCGGGCGAGGTGCCTTCGGTCAGGATGAGGCCGACGCCGCCTTCGGCCCGCTTGCGGTAATAGGCGGCGACATCCGCGCCCGGCACCTGATGCGGCGACTTCGACCGCGTCATGGGGGCCATGACGATCCGATTCGGCAGCGAAAGGCCCTTGAGCCTGAAGGGCGTGAAGAGTACGTCCGTAGAAACCATGGAAGATACCTCGAGTTCGAATAGCGGTTCCGCGGACGCAAGCACGCGCGATGTTCTTCTGGCAAGCACCCCGGCCGAAGAGCCGCCTTCCGAGCGGGAGGCCGAAGCGGAGGTCGCGGAAGTCTCCCAGGCCCAATCGCTCTTTCGCGTTTTCCGCCATCGCAATTATCGCCTGTTCTTCTCCGGCCAGCTCGTGTCGCTGATGGGCACCTGGATGCAGAGCGTGGCGCAGGCCTGGCTCGTCTATTCGCTGACCCATTCGCCGTTCCTGCTGGGCTTCACTTCGTTCTGTGCACAGGTGACGGTGTTCTTCATGGCTTCGCTTGGCGGCATGGTGGCCGACCGCGTGGATCGGAGGCGCATGCTGATCGTCACGCAAGCGCTGTCGATGCTGCAGGCCGCGTTGCTGGCCGTGCTCACCATCATGGGCGTGGTGCGGGTGTGGGAGATCATCGCGCTCGCCTTCGGTCTCGGGCTGATCAATTCGGTGGACGTGCCGACGCGCCAATCGATGACGCTCGACATGGTGGGCCGCGCCGATCTGCGCCACGCCATCGCGCTCAACTCGATGATGTTCAACCTGGCGCGCGTCATAGGACCTTCGATCGCAGGCGCGCTGATCGCCATCGTGGGCGAGGGCGTGTGCTTCGGACTGAATGCGCTTTCCTTCGCCGCGGTGCTGACCAGCCTCGTCTTGATGAGATTCCCGGAACGAATTCGCCGGCCGCAACAGCATCCCCTGCGCGAGGTGCTGGCGGGTTACCGCTATTCGCTCTCGCATCCGCAGATACGAAGCGCGCTGATGCTGGTCGCGGCGTCATCGGTGTTCGGCGCGGCTTATCTCTCCATGCTGCCGGCGTTTGCGCGCGACATTCTGCACGGCGCCTCCACCAGCTACGGCACGCTGATGACGAGCGTGGGCGCCGGCGCGCTGATCGGGGCGTATCTGCTGTCGCGCATCCACGAGCGCTGGCTCACGCTCGCGCCGGTGACCGCTTCATTCTGCTTCGGTATCTGCCTCATCTTGTTCTCGCATTCGCACATCCTTTGGGTGAGCGTGGCGCTGCTCATGCCGACGGCCTGCTCGCTGATGCTGCTCGGCGGCACGACCAACACCATCATCCAGATGGCGGCGGACGAGCATTACCGGGGCCGGGTGATCTCGCACTACACGCAATGCTTCCTCGGCATGATGCCGTGGGGTTCGCTGATGCTGGGCTCGCTCGCGGGCAGCCTGGGCGTCGCCAATGCCGTGACGATCGGCGGCTCGGTCGTCATTGTCGCGGCGACGGTGGCGTATTTCGCGCGGACGCAGCAGACTGTGACCGTGCCGGGCGTCTAGTGTCCCGATTCCGAAATTCGCTCGCCCCTGATATCGGGCGTTTTGCGAATTTCGGAATCGAAAGGACACTAGCTACCAATTGATTCTAGTGTCGTTTTGGTTTCGAAGTTCGCGATGAGGTCGATATCGACAAATGGGCGAACTTCGAA
>DATIZS010000011.1:0-4856 GCA_035516955.1 Rhizomicrobium sp. | reverse complement strand
TGATCGCTTGCGCGTTAAGCAACAGATCCTGCGCGATCGGCGAGGCGCCATAAGAAATGTTCTTCAAACTCGAGAAATCGATCTTCCGCACATTGGGCTGCTGGGTGAGGAAGAGGATCACGGCGGGAACGAGGAAGGCATAGGAAATGCGCTTGGCTTCGATCAGCCGCAAAATCTCCTGCGGATCGATATCGCCGAGCACGATCCCCGTCGCGCCATGGGCAAGCGTCAAGACGCCGATATTGACGCCCGCCACATGGAAGATCGGCATGGCGATGAGCACGACATCGTCGGGCGTATAGCTGGCAAGGCCCATGTCGGTGGCGGATTTGAGGATCGCCATGTAATTGGCGGATGTGAGCTGCACGCCCTTGGGATGGCCGGTGGTGCCGGAGGTATAAAGCTGGATCACGTCGTCACCGGGCGCGACGTGCAGCATGGGATCCTTGTCGGGGCGCGCGTCGCGCCAGGGCTCGTAAGCGGGCCACAGATGATGCTCGCCCTCGATGGCGATGACGTGTTCGAGCTTCGGGCAATCCTCGCGGATCTTTTCGATTGTCCCGTAATATTCCTTGCCCACGAAGAGAACCTCGCAGTCCGCATCGTTGAGCACATAGGCGATTTCGGGAGGCGCAAGCCGCCAATTGACGCCCACGATTACGGCGCGCGCCTTGAACGCGCCGAACAGCACCTCGAAATAGCAATCGGAATTCTTGCCCAGATAGCCGACGCGCGCGCCCGGATGCTGGCCGAGCCCGATCAACCCCTGCGCCACGCGATTGCTGCGCGCGTCGAGCTCGGCATAGGTGGTCAGCCTGCCGTTGAAATCGAGCGCGATGGCATCGGGGCGCTCTTGGGCATGAAGGCGCGGTATGGCGGCGACCGAACCCAGCCGCTCGTAGATATGCATGGACGCTCTCCCGGTGCTTATAGTTTTGGGGAGTTTAGGGGCGGATGCGGCGGGAAAGGCAAGGCCGGCATTGACCTAGCCGCGGCTTTCCGAATAAACTAGTTTAATAAACTAGTTGGTTCTGGCCCATGAACAAACATGTCGGCGCCTTCGACGCCAAGACCCATTTCTCGGAATTGCTGGAACGCGCCGAGCGCGGCGAGGAGATCGTCATCACGCGGCGCGGCAAGCCGGTGGCGCGGCTTGTGCCGATGGCACAACAGCGCGCAGGTGGCAAATCCGTGCGTGCCATTCTCAAGCGCATGAAGAAGCGCGCCCGCGCTGCGGGCATCAAAGGCTTTGATTGGGCGGAGTGGAAAGCATATCGGGACGAAGGCCGTCCGTGAGCGGCCTGGTTCTCGACGCTTCCGTTGCCTTCGCATTTGTGGCGCCGGACGAAGGTGACCCGCTTCCAACCACTACGGAACTCCTGGAAACCGAAGGCGCTATCGTGACAGCGAGTTGGCGGCTTGAAATTGCCAACGCGTTGCTGCTCGCCCAACGCAGAGGCCGCATCGATAGCACATTAAGGCGTCAGGCGCTTTTCGAACTCGGCGACATGCCGATTTCCATCGACGGCGAAACCAATCAGCACGCCTGGGAACACACACTGACACTGGCAGAACGCTACAATCTTTCGACGTATGACGCCGCCTATCTGGAACTTGCCCTTCGATCGAACCTTCCGCTTGCCACTCTGGATGAAGACCTGCGTGCCGGCGCAAGGCGCGAGCGTGTCAAACTTCTCGATTAAAATCTCCGCGCCAGATAATAGAACCGCCAGCACATCGCGACCGCTGCCACCAGAAGCGCAAAGGCGAGCCCGATCCAGATGCCGAGCCCCTTCATGTGCCAGTCGAAGGCGAGCCACAGGCAGACCGGAAATCCCGCGATCCAATAGCTCGCGCCCGCGATCCACATCGGCGCGCGCGCATCCTTGAGCCCGCGCAAGGAGAGCGCGCCCACGACCTGCAGCCCGTCCGCGATCTGGAACACCGCCGCCACATGCAGGAAGATGACGGCGAGCGCGATCACATCCGCGTTCGCCGCCGCATTGGCGAAATAGAGCCCGGCGATCTGGTTGGGGAATGTCCAGATCACGATGCTGGTCAGGCTCATGAATCCGGCGCCCATCAGCATGGCGGACATGAACGCGCGGCGCACGCCATGGCCGTCGCCCGCGCCGGCCGCGAGGCCCACCCGCACCGTTGACGCCATGCCGATGCCGAGCGGCACCATGAAGGTGATGGACGGCACGTTGAGCGCGATCTGGTGGGCGGCCACCGAATTGGTCCCAAACGTGCCCATGATCAGCGTCGCCGAATTGAACAGCATCGCCTCGAAGATCATGGTCAGCCCGATGGGCATGCCGAGACGGAAGATCTCGCCGAGCCGCGCCCAGTCCGCGCGGTGGAACCGGCGGAAGATGCGGTATTTGCGCAGTGCCGGCGTCAGGAAGACGATCGCCGTCATCGCCGCGAAGCTGAAGGCATAGGACGAGGCGCTCGCCGTGCCGGAGCCGACGATGCCGAGCTTCGGAAATCCGAAATGTCCGAAGATGAGCGCGTAATCGGCGACGGCGTTGAAGAAGATCGCCGCCACCATCACCCACAACGCCGATTTGGGCCTGGACAGCGCCGTCGCGAAATTGCGCAACACCTGATAGCAGAGCGACATCGGCAGGCCGATGCAGAGAACCGCCGTGAAGCGGCCCGCGCCTTCGGCGAGCTCCGGCCTTTGTCCCAGCAGCAGAAGAATGTCGCGCGTGAAGAGCATCACGACGATCAGCGGCGCGCTCACCATCAATACCGACCAGAATCCCATGCGCGTGACGGCGCGCACGCCCGCGCGGTCGGCCGGGCGCGCGCCCAATATGTGCGCGATCATGGGCGAAACCGCCGCCACCGGCCCGCAGCCGATCAGCCAGCAGAAGAAGAAGATTGTGTTGCCGAGTGCTGCGGAGGCGAGCGCGGTCTTGCTCAGCCGGCCGAGCATGACGACGTCGGTCGTCATGATCGCCATCTGGGCGAGCTGGGTGAAGACGAGGGGGCCCGCGAGCTTGGCGAGCGCGCGCGCTTCGTCGGCCCAGGCGCCGAAGCCTTGGGCGGCGATGGTCTCTGCTTCAATGTTCACATCGGCGAATTCGGCCATGACACTTTTCTTTTCGTGCCCGAACCCGAAACGCTTTGGCGGATATGAAAAACCCTCCGGAGCGGAACGGGCTCGGGAGGGTGAAACCTCGAACGGGCGGGCGCTACCCTAGGCCCCGTTCTCCTCTCGAGCGGCAGCTGCAATCCCGCCAAAAAGCGGAATCGGCGTGCACATAACGGACACAGCACAATCCACGGTTCGCTCGCTCAGATTCGGGCGCGGCCCCATGCCACGCATCGTTGTGCCTAGCTACGCGTGGGGCAGGGCGAAGTCAACTCGTTCAGCTTGCATTGCTGTCATTCAGCGATGGCGTGACTGGAAGGTCACAATTGCCCGATGGTTGGAATGGGCGTCCTATGGGTTCCGACTTTGGGGGCGTACCGCCATGAAACGTTTTGCCTTTGCATTTGCAACGATCTTTCTTTTTCTTGCGGGGCCGGCTTGGGCGGATGCGGCCCTCGATTCCGCACTTTGCGATGCCGCGGGCAAGGGAACGCCCGAAACCATCGCATCGCTTGTGCAACAGGGCGCGAACGTCAACGTGATCTGCGATTCGTGGCAGGCGCCGCCGCTGGCGAACGCGGCTTATTACGACAACATCGCCAATATGACTGCGCTCCTCGATGCGGGGGCGGATGTCAATGAGTGGAGCGGCGGGGATGATTGCTGTCGGCAGACTGCGCTCGGCTATGCCAACAGCGTGGCCGCCGCGCAATTGCTGATCGCGCGCAATGCCAATGTCGAAGCGCGCAGGCCAAGCGATGGATATACGCCGCTGATATGGCTTAGCATGGGCGCTTCGTTGGCCGACACCGACCAAGACGCCGCGCGCCATGCCGATATCGCTGCGGTTCTTATCGATGCCGGCGCGGGCGTCAACGATACCGGCAATGACGGCTCCTCTGCGCTCCTCCTGTCCATCGGCTCGCATAGCTTGAAGTTTGTGACGTTGCTGATCGATCGCGGCGCCGATGTGCGTGCGGCCAACCATGACGGCGCAACCCCCTTGAGCGCGACGCTCAATCAGGCGCAGACGGCGCCCGCAATGGGGCTGGATAGCCAGGATTATCCGGCAATTGAAAACCTCCTGCGCGAACACGGCGCTACGCAATAAGCGTTCCCTCTGGTGCGTTTCTCCGGCCGCGCCTAGAGTCGCGCCAACGCTATCGGAGGAACTGCCATGGACTTTTCGATTCCGAAAGAGATCGCCGATCTTCTCGCCCGCATCGACGATTTCATCGAACGCGAGATCAAACCCTTGCAGGCGCAGGACGACAACGAACGATTCTTCGATCACCGCCGCGAATGGGCGCGCACCGATTTCGAGCATGGCGGACTGCCGCGGCATGAATGGGAAGCGCTGCTCGGCGAAATGCGACTCAGGGCGGACAAGGCCGGGTTCCTGCGTCTTGCGCTGCCGGAAGAATTCGGCGGGAAGAATATCGGCAATCTTGCCATGGCCATCATCCGCGAACATCTGGCGGCCAAGGGGCTGGGGCTTCACAACGATCTGCAGAACGAAAGTTCCGTCGTCGGCAATTTCCCGCAAGTGCTGATGTTCCGCGATTTCGGCACGCCCGAGCAGAAGAAAGCCTATCTCGCGCCCATGCTGGAAGGAAAAGCGCGCATCGCGTTCGGCCTCACCGAACCGAAGCACGGCTCCGACGCGACCTGGATGGAAACCCGCGCGGTGAAGGACGGCCATGGCTGGCGCATCACGGGCGAGAAGATGTGGAACACGGGCGTGCATGTGGCG
>DATIZS010000010.1:0-2399 GCA_035516955.1 Rhizomicrobium sp. | reverse complement strand
GGAAGACGGCAAGCTCGGCCTTGTTGTGAATGCCTCGCGCAAGGAGATCGACGACGATTTCATCCGCGCGAATCTTCCCGCCAATGTGAAACTTGTCGCCGCCAATGATCGCGCGCTGCTCGCGCTGCAAGGCCACGCCGCCGAAGCCGTGATGGCGCGGCATTGTCCGAAAGCGGTTGCGCTTTCCTTCATGACCGCAACGGCGTGCGAATTCGACGGACTCGAATGTACCGTCTCGCGTTCCGGCTATACGGGCGAAGACGGTTTCGAAATCTCGATGCGCGCCGAACATGCCGAACGCTTCGCCCGCGCATTGCTGGCGGAATCCGAAGTCTGGCCCATCGGCCTCGGCGCGCGGGATTCGCTGAGGCTCGAAGCCGGGCTTTGCCTCTATGGCCACGACATCGACGAAACAACCAATCCGATCGAAGCGAACCTCACTTTCGCCATCGGTAAGCGCCGCAAGATCGAAAAGGATTTTCCCGGCGCCAAACAGATCATCGATGCGCTGTTCGATGGAACGTCGTGCAAGCGCATCGGCATCCGCCCCGACGGACGCGCGCCGGCGCGCGAGGGCACCGAAATCACGGATGGCAAGAGCCGCGTGATCGGCACGATCACATCCGGCGGCTTCGGGCCGAGCATCAATGCGCCCATCGCCATGGGCTATGTCGAAACCAACTTCGCAAATGACGGCACGGAAATCGGCCTTCTCGTGCGCGGCAAGGAAATGTCCGCCCGCGTCGCGCCCATGCCCTTTGTGCCGCATCGCTACAAACGAACATGATGGTGGGAAGCAAATGAGCGAAACACGATTTACCGATCAGCACGAATGGGTGCGCATCGATGGCGGCGAGGCCACCATCGGCATCACCAAATATGCGGCCGGGCAATTGGGCGATGTCGTTTATGTCGAATTGCCCGATATCGGCCGCAAGCTGGGGCAGGGCGGCGAGGCGGCGGTCGTCGAAAGCGTCAAGGCGGCGAGCGAAGTCTATGCGCCCATCGGCGGCGATGTGACGGCGGCGAATTCCGCGCTCGCCGACGATCCGGCAAAAATCAATGCCGATCCGGAAGGCGAAGGCTGGTTCTTCAAATTGAAGATCGCCGACGCGGGTGAAGTTTCGAAGCTGATGACCAAAGAGCAATACGACGAGTTTGTGAAAGGGCTTTGACAACAACAATCCGTCATCGCCCGCCTTATGCGGGCGATCCAATTTTTTTGAAAACGAAAAATTGGATCACCCGGACAAGCCGGGTGATGACGAAGTGGAGAGAAGAAAATGAGATACCTTCCTCTGACAGACACCGACCGCCGCCACATGCTGGCGCGCATCGGCGCGCGCGATATCGATGCGCTGTTCCGCGATGTGCCGAAAGCGGCGATCGTCGGCCGCGATGTGTTCGACCTGCCGGACACCAAAGGCGAACTCGAAGTCGAGCGCATCCTTTCGCGCATGGCGGCGAAAGATGTGGCGGCGGGCGCCGTGCCGTTCTTCTGCGGCGCGGGCGCCTATCGCCATCATGTTCCGGCAGCCGTGGATCATCTGATCCAGCGTTCGGAATTCCTCACCTCCTACACGCCCTATCAGCCGGAAATCGCGCAAGGCACGCTGCAATATCTCTTCGAATTCCAGACACAGGTGGCGCTTCTCACCGGCATGGACGTGGCGAACGCCTCGCTCTATGACGGCTCGACCGCCACCGCGGAAGCCGTATTGATGGCGCAGCGCGTGACGCGCCGCCCCAAAGCGATCCTTTCGGGCGGGCTTCATCCCCATTATGCCGAAACGGTTGAAACCGTCGCGAATTTGTCGGGCAAGGTGGTGCGCGCGCCCGTCACGCCCGGGAAAGCGGAAGACATCGCATCGCTGATCGACGACCAGACGGCGTGCGTCGTCGTGCAAAGCCCCGACGTGTTCGGCCTGATCCGCGATCTGAAACTGATTGCCGAAGCCGCACACGCCAAAGGCGCGTTGTTGATCGCGGTCGTCACCGAAATCGTGTCGCTCGGCCTGATCGAACCGCCGGGTGCTGCGGGCGCCGATGTCGCCGCCGCCGAAGGCCAATCTATCGGCAACGGCCTGAATTTCGGCGGGCCCTATGTCGGCCTCTTTGCCACGCGCGAGAAATTCCTGCGCCAGATGCCGGGCCGCCTTGTCGGCGAAACGGCGGACGCGGCGGGCAGGCGCGGCTTCGTGCTCACGCTCTCCACACGCGAACAGCATATCCGGCGCGAAAAGGCGACCAGCAATATCTGCACGAATTCGGGGCTGTGCTGCCTCGCCTTCACCATCCATCTGTCGCTGCTCGGCGAAGAAGGGCTTTCCAGACTCGCGCGCACCAATCATGCACGCGCATCGGCGCTGGCGGATCGATTGTCGAAGATCGACGGCGTG
>DATIZS010000009.1:0-5244 GCA_035516955.1 Rhizomicrobium sp. | reverse complement strand
ATCGAATATGACGTCGTACGCACAAAATATCTTAATGGCGAAGGCTTCCGGGTTCGTCGCTTCTGGAACGTGGATCTGATCGAAAATTTTGATGGCGTACTTGACGGTATCGCGTTGGAGTTAGGGTTGCCGATTTGATTTACCCCTCATCCGGCTCGCTGCGCTCGCCACCTTCTCCCACAAGGGGAGAAGGGAAGAAGCCCTCTCCCCTTGTGGGAGAGGCGGCCCGAAGGGCCGGGTGAGGGGTTATCGTTTCGCCCACGCAATCGCCTCTTCCAGCCGGTCATTGCCCCAGAAGAGTTCGGTGCCGACGGTGAAGCTCGGCGCGCCGAAGATGCCGATCGCAATCGCTTCATCGGTTTGCGCCTTCAGCGCGGCCTTGTTTTCCGGCGCGTTCGATGTTGCGAACGCGGTTTCGGGATTCACGTCCAGTTTGCGCAGGATTTCGCTCAGCACGGCATCGTCCGAAATATCCTTCTGCTCCGCGAAATTGGCCGTGTAAACCGCGCGGGTGAAGGCACCGATCTCGCCGCCCAGCGTGAGTGCGATGCGCGCCGCCTTCAATCCGTTTTGCGGGAAGCGGACGGGCGGCAGTTTCAGCGGCAGTCCTTCGGCCGCGCAAATCCGCTCCAGGTCGCGCCACATATATTTGCCCTTGGCGGGATAGATGTTGAACGGTGAATCGTTCCAGCCCTGTGCGCCGAAGATCGGCCCCAAGAGAAACGGCCGCCAGCGCACGCTCACGCCCGCCGCATCGGCCAGCTTTTGCACCCGCATCGCGGCGGGATAGGAATAGGTGCTCGCGAATTCGTACCAGAAATCCATCTCACCCCCTAAAGCGCAATCCGATAAGTGCGAAGCGGTTTTCGGATAAATTGCGCGGCAATCCAAAAACCTAGAGCATGAGGGCGCTTCAAAGAAGCGCGATCATGCTCTAGCACTACAGCTTGCTCCGCCCAGCACGCAGAATTTCGCGCAGTGCGGATGATTGAGCGCGACTTCACGATTTGCTTCCGCCAGCGTCGCGCCAAGCTCGAAGCGAGCATCGTAAGGAATGAGCGTGCAGGCAAGCACGCTCGGGCGCATGGCCCCCTTGCGTTTGACGACCATCCGGCTCGAGGAACACATCACGTCGGACGGCGATTTGTTGAGGATGCCCCAGCAGGCGGTGGTGATTTCCGGAACGTCGGCATTCACATCCATTTCCGGAAAGATCACGATCTCATCCGGCACGATATTCCAACGATGCAGATCGATCAGCCGCGCAAAACCCTCGCGCAATTCGGCATCGCTTTCGCCCGTGAAATGCCGCGCCGCCAGTGTCACGCGGAAGCCGTTGCGCGAAAGCCAATCGATTCCCGCAATGGTTTTCTCGAAAGCGCGCGCGCCCCGCTCCGCATCGTGCACGCGCGCGGAGAAATGATCGAGGCTCACGCGCAAGGCGAGCCGCGCGCCGAATTCCTCGCGCAATTTCAGCAAGCCCCGCTCGAAGCGGCGCATCGGCCGCATCGCGTTGGTCAGCACCAGCACCTCGAAGCCGCGCGCCAGCGCCGCCCGCAACATCGCCAAGATTTCGCGGTTCATGAAAGGCTCGCCGCCGGTGAAGCCGATCTCGCGCGTGGGCGAGCCCAGCGCCGCGATTTCGTCCAGAAAACCTTCCACCTCGGCCGCGCTCAGATAGGCAAGCCGGTCGTTCTTCGGCCCGCTTTCGATATAGCAATGGCCGCATTCGATGTTGCAGAGCGTGCCCGTGTTGAACCACAGCGTCTCGAGCCGCTCCAGCGCCACGCTCGCGCGCGCCTCGCCCTTGGCGGTGATGTGCGGATCGAGGAATTTGCCGGGGTGCAGATTCATCGGCTTGACCTTCTGGCGCGCCCCTATATCTAACCCATTCTCCCTCCGCTCAAGACCGGCTTTCGGAAGGTGGGGGGAGGGGGGTGGCGGATTCCCGGAAAACGAATAACGCCAGCAAACAGAACGACTTAGAGGCGGATATGGCGCGGAAGGGCATAAAGAAGGTGGTGCTGGCCTATTCGGGCGGGCTCGACACCTCGGTCATCCTGAAATGGCTGCAGACCGAATATGGCGCCGACGTCGTCACCTTCACCGCCGATCTCGGCCAAGGCGAGGAACTGGAGCCCGCGCGCAAGAAGGCGCTGCTGCTCGGCATCAAGCCGGAGAACATTTTCATCGAAGACCTGCGCGAGGAATTCGTGCGCGATTACGTGTTCCCCATGTTCCGGGCGAATGCGCTCTATGAAGGCGTCTATCTGCTCGGCACGTCCATCGCGCGGCCGTTGATCGCGAAGAAGCAGATCGAGATCGCGGAAAAAGTCGGCGCCGATGCGGTGGCCCATGGCGCGACCGGCAAAGGCAACGATCAGGTGCGCTTCGAGCTCGCCTATTACGCGCTGAAGCCCGACATCAAGGAGATCGCGCCGTGGCGGGAATGGTCGCTCACCAGCCGCACCAAGCTGATCGAATTCGCCGAGGCGAACCAGATTCCCATTCCGCGCGACAAACGGGGCGAAGCGCCGTTCTCGGTGGATGCCAATCTGCTGCATTCGTCGAGCGAGGGGAAAGTGCTCGAAGACCCGGCCGCGGAACCGGATTCGATCGTCTATCAGCGCACGCTTTCGCCGGAAGAAGCGCCCGACAAGCCGACTTACGTCGAAATCGGTTTCGAGCGCGGCGACGCGACGCGGATCGACGGCGCGAAATATTCGCCGGCGGCCCTGCTCACCGTGCTCAACGAACTCGGCCGCGCCAACGGCATCGGCCGCATCGATCTGGTGGAGAACCGCTTCGTCGGCATGAAATCGCGCGGCGTTTACGAGACGCCCGGCGGCACGATCCTGATCGCGGCGCATCGCGCGATGGAGTCGATTACGCTCGATCGCGGCGCCGCCCATCTCAAGGACGATCTCATGCCGCGTTACGCCGAGCTCATCTATTACGGCTTCTGGTTCTCGCCGGAACGCGAAATGCTGCAGGCGGCGATCGACAAGAGCCAGGAATTCGTCAGCGGCTCGGTGCGGCTCAAGCTCTACAAGGGCAATGTGATCGTGGTCGGCCGCGCGTCCCCCTATTCGCTCTATTCCGAAGACCTCGTGACCTTCGAGGACGACAAGGGCGCCTACGACCAGAAGGACGCCGCCGGCTTCATCAAGCTCAATGCGTTGCGCCTGCGCACGCTGGCGATGCGGAAGCGCAAAACCGGGGCTTGACAATGGTAACGTATGTGTTACCAATAGCATGATCGCGCAACGCGAATATCTGGATTCCGCCGGACGGTGCCCGTTCGCCCAATGGCGTGAGTCGCTCGACGGCCGGGCGCGGACGAAGGTCACGGTCGCTTTGCGCCGGCTGGCCGAAGGCAATGTCTCGCGGGTTAAGAGCGTTGGCGAAGGCGTGAGCGAATTGAAGATCGATTTCGGCCCCGGATATCGCGTCTATTTCGGGCGGTACGGGGTGGAGCTGGTGATCCTTCTCGGCGGCGGCACGAAGAAGAGGCAACAGTCCGATATCGAACAGGCACAGGCGCGCTGGAAAGACTATAAACACAGGAAACATGGAACCTGAGATGCCACTGACACGGGACTTCAAGGAAACCGTCCTCGAAGATATGAGGCGCAATCCGGATTTTCGGGAGGCGATGCTGCGCGAAGCCGCGGATGCGATGTTCACCAACGAACTTTATCTGACCAAGGACGTGCTGCGCGATTACGTGAACGCGACGATGGGCTTCGATGGTTTGTCGAAGGAATTGAACATCCCCGCCAAAAGCCTCATGCGCATGCTCGGGCCAGGCGGCAATCCGCAGGCCAACAATCTGCTTGCGATCATCGCCGCGCTCCAGAAACATGCCGGCGTGGAATTTCATGTAACGAGCACGCCGGTGAAAAAGAAAAGGGCGACGAGCACGCGCAAATCGCGGACTGCGGAAACTTCCTATCGCGAGGCATCCCACGGAAGCCATCGCGCATTCGCCGAGGACGGCGCAAAATTCAAACGTCGAGGTGCCCCATGACCGGCAACGAACAACAGGTCGAATTCTGGAACGGCGCGGTCGGCGAGCGCTGGGTGGCGATGCAGGACGCGCTCGATGCCGCGATGGCGGACATTGCGGCGAAAGCCCTTTCCTTCGCGCGCGCCAAGCGGGGCATGCGCGCGATCGATATCGGCTGCGGTTGCGGCACGACCACGCTTGCGCTCTGCGAGATGGCGGGGCCCGAAGGCGCGGTCACGGGCGTCGATATTTCGAAGCCGATGCTGGCGCACGCCCGCGCGCGTGCCGTGGGCGCCAGAAGCCGGGCGAAGTTCGCCGAGGCCGATGCGTCCGATTACGCATTCAAGCCGGAAAACGATCTCGTCTTCTCGCGCTTCGGCGTGATGTTCTTCGCCGATCCCCCTTCGGCCTTCGCGAATATCCGCAAAGCGCTGAAGCCCGGCGGGCGGCTCGCTTTCGTGTGCTGGCGCGGCGCGCCCGAGAACGAATGGGCGTCGGTGCCTTTCATGGCCGCGCGCGATCTTCTGCCCGAGCAGGCGCCCCCCGATCCCACCGCGCCCGGACCGTTCGCCTTCGCCGATCCGGCGCGCGTGAAAAACATCCTCCAACAGGCGGGATTCAGGAACATCCGCATCGAAAAGCTCGACAGCGCCATGCGCATGGGTGCCAATGTCGATGCCGCGGTCGAAATGTCGCTGAGAGCGGGTCCGCTCGCGCGCGCGCTGGGCGAGATCGACGACGACGCGCTGAAGGACAAAATCCGCGCCCGCGTGAAAGACGCGATCGCGAAATATCAGACGGATCACGGTGTGTCCGCGCCCGCGGCCTGCTGGCTGGTGGAGGCGCAAGTTTAGATATCGAGTGCGGCGTTCAGCGCGTTGTCCTGGATGAATTCGCGCCTCGGCTCCACGATATCGCCCATCAGCTTGGCGAAGAGATCGTCGGCCTCGTCGGCGTGTTCCACCTTCACCGACAGCAGCGTGCGCGCATTATCGTCGAGCGTGGTTTCCCAAAGCTGCTCGGGATTCATTTCGCCGAGGCCTTTGTAGCGCTGCAGCGCAAGGCCTTTGCGGCCCCATTCGAAGACGGTATCGAGCAATTGCGATGGCGAGCGCACTTCGATGGTCTCGTCCTTGCGCTTCAGCGTGCCGGCCTTGAGATAGGCCTTCTGCAGATCGCCCGCGAGGCGGTCGAGCTTCCTCGCATCGGCCGATGCGATCAGCGCGCCGTCGATG
>DATIZS010000008.1:0-2329 GCA_035516955.1 Rhizomicrobium sp. | reverse complement strand
GACCACTATTGGCCACGCCTGTCACGGCCCCCTTCCGCCTATCCCTTATGCACTGTAAATGGATGAAATGACCGCAAAAACGGCAGGGAGTTCGAAAGTTGCGCGGCTGATCGTGGGAATCAGCGGCGCCTCGGGCGTGGCTTATGGAATCAGGCTGCTCGAGGCGATTAAGGAACTCGGCCTCGAATCGCATCTCGTCATGAGCAAGCCCGGCGAGATGACGATCGGCTACGAGACCAAATTGAAACCGAAGGATGTGGCGGCCAAGGCGAGCCACACTTATGCGATCCACGACATCGCAGCGCCCATCGCGTCGGGCTCGTTCAGGACCGCGGGCATGATCGTGGCGCCGTGCTCGGTGCGCACCATGTCCGAAATCGCGACGGGCGTGACGACGAGCCTTCTCACGCGCGCCGCCGACGTGACGCTGAAGGAGCGCAGGCCGCTCGTTCTTCTGGTACGCGAGACGCCGCTGCATCTGGGTCATCTGAGGACACTCGTGCAATTGGCGGAGATGGGCGCAATCATCTTGCCGCCGGTGCCGGCGTTTTACGCCGAGCCCCACACGATTTCCGACATCGTCGACCAAATGACGGGACGCATGCTCGATCTTCTGGGGTATGATTGGCCGGCGGTGCGCCGCTGGGGCGAGGACCTTTCCAAGGGCCGCAGACGCGCGAAGAAACGATGACCGAAGCCGAAGAGCAGGCGCTGCGCGCAAGGCTCGCCGAGCTTGTGCAGGAACACCGCGACCTCGACGCGGCGATCGCCGCGCTGGTGGCGGGCGGCGCGCATGACCAGATCCAGCTCTCGCGGCTGAAGAAGCGGAAATTGCAATTGAAGGATCAGATCGCGAAGATCGAAGACGAATTGCTGCCGGATATTATTGCATAGTGGAAATATAGTCGCCCTCATCACCGTCATCGCCCGCGCATGCGGGCGATCCAATTTTCTTCCGCGATAGCGAAAATGGATGGCCCGGACGCTTCGCAAGAAAAGGCGAAGCGCCGGGCCATGACGGTGTCTGGTTTCGCGGGGCTGGCTATCGCGCCGCTTTCTTGTTCGCGTACATCGCCTCGTCGGCTCGCGCCATGGCAGTCTCGGCATTGTCGCCCGGTTTGAGTTCGAAGGCGCCGTAGGAAAATCCCACCGCGATGGTGCGCTCGCCCCATCGGGCGGGAACGGCGGTCAAGACATCGGCGAGGCTTCCCGCCTTGCGATGCGCGAGCGTTTCGGTCGTGTGGGAAAGGATCACGCCGAATTCGTCGCCGCCCAGCCGCGCCACCACATCGCTGTCGCGCACATGGCCGAGCAAAGTCCCCGCGAAATGGGCGAGCACCGCATCGCCCGCCGCGTGCGAATAGGTGTCGTTGACCGATTTGAATCCGTCGAGATCGAAATAGATGAGGCTCGCCGGCGTTCCATAGCGCGTGCAATAGCCGATATGGCGCGTGAGTTCGCGCACGAAGGCGCGCCGGTTCAAGAGCGGCAGAAGCTGATCCTGATCGGCGGCGCGTTCGACCGCCTCCGCGCGCGCGCGCGTTTCGGCAAGCTCGCGGCGCAGGATATCGGCTTCGCCCATCAGCTTGAGCACGGCATCGCGCACGCGCGGCGTGAATTCGCGCGCCGGAATGCCCAGGACATTGCCGGACGCAGCCGAAGATGCCGCGCCCGCAAAATCCCTGTTCAATTGCCCGGCCTTCATGGCCTCGTCCCGATTCGGAACATCCCCGAGAAATTAGAGGGGCCATTTTAACAATCGGTTTATTTCCCTGAGCAATCCGTTAATCGGGTGAAATCGGCGCTTTCCTTGGGCTTTCGCGGCCCTATAATGCGCCGCTTCGCCGCCAGCAGGCTTGAAGCATGACCAAACCCCTCATCGGCATCATCATGGGAAGCCAGTCGGACTGGCCCACGCTCAAGGCGGCGGCCGAGATCCTCGAGGCGCTCGACATTCCCCATGAGGCGAAGATCGTCTCGGCCCACCGCACACCCGACCGCCTCTATGCCTATGCCAAGGAGGCCGGGGCGCGGGGGCTGAAGGCCATCATCGCGGGCGCGGGCGGGGCGGCGCATCTGCCCGGCATGGCGGCCTCGATGACCACCCTGCCCGTCATGGGCGTGCCCATCGAGACCAAGGCGCTCAAGGGAATGGATTCGCTTCTCTCCATCGTGCAGATGCCGGGCGGGGTGCCGGTCGCCACCTTCGCCATCGGCGAATCGGGAGCCAAGAACGCGGCGCTTCACGCGGCGGCGATTCTGGCGCTCTCCGATCCCGCGCTGGCGAAAAGGCTGGCGGCCTGGCGCAAACAGCTCACCGATTCCGTCG
>DATIZS010000007.1:0-2815 GCA_035516955.1 Rhizomicrobium sp. | reverse complement strand
CTAAATTCACAACAGGTTTTGCGCGCTCTTGAAGGGCAACTTCTGCGCGTCCGCCACGGCCTTATATGTCAGCGCGCCTTTGTAGACATTGAGCCCCGCCCGCAGATGCGGATTCTGCTTCATCGCCACTTCCGGGCCGAGATCGGCGAGCGCGAGCGTGAACGGCAGGGTCGCGTTGTTGAGCGCGAAGGTGGAGGTGCGCGCCACCGCGCCCGGCATGTTCGCCACGCAGTAATGCACAACATCGTGCACCTTGTAGGTGGGATCGGCATGTGTTGTGGGATGGCTCGTCTCGGCGCAGCCGCCCTGATCGATGGCGACATCGACGATCACCGATCCCTTCTTCATCTGTTTCACCATCTTCTCGCTGATGAGCTTGGGCGCGGCGGCGCCGGGCAGGAGCACCGCCCCGATGACGAGATCGGCGCCGGCCACCTGCTCCTCGATGGCGTCGATGGTGGAATAGAGCGTGTGCATGCGCGAGCCGAATTGCTCGTCGAGCTCCTTCAGGCGCTGCAGCGAGGTGTCGAGGATGATGACATGGGCCTCCATGCCCATCGCCATGCGCGCGGCATTGGTGCCGACGACGCCGCCGCCCAGAATAACGACCTTCGCCGCCGGCACGCCGGGCACGCCGCCGAGCAGCATGCCGCGCCCGCCCGCCTCGATCTCGAGGCAATGCGCGCCCGCCTGGATCGACATGCGCCCCGCCACTTCGCTCATCGGCGCAAGTAGCGGAAGCCCGCCGCGCGCATCCGTCACGGTTTCATAGGCGATGGCGATGACGCCGGAATCGATCAGGCCTTTTGTCTGCGCCGGATCGGGCGCGAGATGGAGATAGGTGAAGAGCGTCTGGCCGGGCCTGAGCTTCTTGATCTCGGCGCCTTGCGGCTCCTTGACCTTCACGATCATGTCGGCGCTGGCGAAGATCTCGTCCGCGTTGGGCGCAATCTTCGCGCCCGCGCGCATATAGAAGGAATCGTGCAGGCCGATGGTTTCGCCGGCCTGCGTTTCGACCAGCACGTCATGTCCGCGTGCCGTCAGCTCGCGCGCCGCGGCCGGCGTCAGGCCGACGCGGTATTCGCTGTTCTTGATCTCCTTGGGAACGCCGATGCGCATGAGTGCCTCTCTCAGGTAAGCCGCGCGAGCGTGGCGCGGACGCCGTCCGCCATGCGCGCGATGTCGGTTTCGGTTGCGATGAGCGCGGGCGCGAGCGCGATCGTGTCGCCCGAGACGCGGATGACCAGATTCTCCTCGGCGAAGGCGATTCGCATGGCGTCGTAGCCGCGCCGGCCGGGGGCGGAGGCGTCGGGCTCGATGTCGATGCCCGCGGCCATGCCGCAATTGCGGATGTCGACGACGCGCGGCGCATTCTTCAGCGCATGCACCGCCTCTTCGAGAACCGGTTCCATTTTCCGCCCGCGCTCGAAGAGATTCTCGTCGCGGTAAAGATCGAGCGTGGCGAGGCCGGCGGCGCAGGCGAGCGGATGGCCGGAATAAGTGTGGCCGTGGAAGAATTCGATTGTATGCGCGGGCTGATCGCCCATGAAGGCGTCGTGGATCTCGTTCTTCACGACGATGCCGCCCATCGGCACCGCGCCATTGGTCACGCCTTTCGCAAAGGTGATGATATCGGGCACGACGCCGTAACGCTCCGCCGCGAACGAAGCGCCCATGCGGCCGAAGCCGGTGATGACTTCGTCGAAGACGAGAAGGATGGCGTAGCGGTCGCAAAGCGTGCGCAGGCGCTTGAGATAATCTTTGGGCGGCGCGAACACGCCGGCCGAGCCGACCACCGGCTCCACGATCACCGCCGCGATGGTTTCGGCACCATGCAGCGCCACGAGTTTTTCCAGCGCATCGGCATAATGGGCGCCGGTCCCGGGCTCGCCGCGCGTGAAGCGCATGGTTTCGTCGTAAGGCAGCGGCAGATGATCGTCCGTACCCGGAAGAAGCGGGCCGTAAGCCCTGCGGTTGCTGGCGATGCCGCCGACCGAAATCCCGCCGAAGCCGACGCCATGATAGGCCTTTTCGCGGCCCACGAGACGGAAGCGGCCGCCCTCGCCCTTCTTCTGGTGATAGGCGCGGGCGAGCTTGAGGGCCGCATCCACCGCCTCCGATCCCGAATTGACGAAGAAGACGTGATCGAGCCCGTCCGGCGCGAGGCGGGCGATGCGGCCGGCGAGTTCGAAGGCCGGAGAATGGGCGAACTGGAAGGCGGGCGCGAAATCGAGTTTGCGGGCCGATTGCGCAATCGCATCGGCGATCTCCTTGCGCCCGTGCCCTGCGTTGACGCACCACAATCCCGAACAGCAATCGAGCAGCGCGCGATCCGCCTCGTCGTAGAAATACATGCCCTCGGCGCGCGCCAGCATGCGCGGATGGGCACGGAAGTCGCGATTGGGTGTGAAGGGCAGCCAGAAACGGGAAAGATCGTTGGCGCGCATCGGCGCTTTCTCAATGGCGAAGCGCTCACGCTAACAGAGCAAAGCCGAGGGTCAAGCGGCGCGGACGGGCTTGCGCGCGAGGCGTGCGCGCATAATAGAGCTTTGCGTCCGCCGTCCGGCCCGGGACCGAATGTTGCGTAAAACGGAAAAGGCCCCGGCGCTGACCGGGGCCTCTTCAACGTGAGTCGATCCTGGCTCAGGGACCGTGATCGTGATCGTGGTCGTGATCGCCATGATCTCCGTGGTCGCCATGATCGCCATGGTCTCCATGGTCACCATGGTCACCATGGTCACCGTGATCGCCATGGTCTCCATGGTCGCCATGATCTCCATGATCGCCGTGGTCGCCATGATCGCCATGATCGCCA
>DATIZS010000006.1:0-2168 GCA_035516955.1 Rhizomicrobium sp. | reverse complement strand
GTATTTTGCCGACTTCGTTTGTCTGCCGGCGCGATTGATCGTCGAGGTCGATGGCGGTCAGCGCGCCGAAGAAGAACAGAGGACGCATGATCTGCGCCGCACCGCATGGCTGAACAGCCAGAACTTTCGCGTGCTGCGGTTTTGGAATCTGGATGTGCTGAAGAATTTGGAAGGTGTGATCGATGTTATCGATGGCGCTTTGCGCCAAGCCCTCCCCCGAAACGCTGCGCGCTCCGCCCCCTCCCGCAAGGGGAGGGGGGAATGAGTATTGTGATTGCGGTTGATGGCACCGCTGCAAGCGGCAAGGGCACGATTGCCAGAAAGCTCGCCGCGCATTTCGGCTTTCATCATCTGGATTCGGGATCGCTGTATCGGCTGGTGGCGCTCGGCGTCAGCGAAGCGAAGGGCGATCCGAACGATGAAGGCGATGCGCTGAAAGCCGCGCGCGCCATCGATCCGGCGAAGACGAACGATCCCCGCATCCGTTCCGCCGAGATCGGCAAGATGGCCTCGCTGGTCTCGGTCTTTCCGAAAGTCCGCGCGGCCCTGCTCGAATATCAGCGTGCTTTCGCGGCGCGCGCGCCCGGCGCCGTCATCGACGGGCGCGATATCGGCACCGTCGTCTGCCCCGATGCGGGGGCCAAATTGTTCGTGAACGCGAAGCCCGAAATCCGCGCGCGGCGCCGCTGGCTGGAACTCAAGGCCGCAGGCTATGCGCGCGACGAAGCCGCAATTCTCAACGAAATCAAAGAGCGCGACGCCCGCGATGCCTCCCGCGCCACGGCGCCCATGAAGCCCGCCGCCGATGCGGTCTTGCTTGATACGAGCGCATTGGATATAGACGCCGCGTTCAAGGCCGCTCTCGCCATCGTCGAGAGATCGCTCACATCGCCGCCCAAGGGGTAAAGGAGACCCGGCGGCGTTTCCCGGGCAGGCCGGACATCCCAATCGAACCCAACCGCCTTGCGGGCACGCGCCCGCGTGGAAGTCCGCCCGTGAAAAGGGCCGGCACAAACGTATCGGAATTGAGAAACCACATGGCCCGTCAAGCCGCCGCCGAAAAGTCTGCCCCCTCCATCGCCACGCCGAGCATGTCCGATTTCGAGGCGATGCTCGAAGAAAGCTTCACCACCCAGTCGCCGCAGGAAGGTTCCGTCATCAAAGGCAAGATCGTCGCGATCGAAAACGATTTCGCGGTGGTCGATGTCGGGTTGAAGACCGAAGGCCGCGTGGCGCTGAAGGAATTCGGGCTGCCGGGCCAGCCGCCGGGCGTCAGCGTCGGCGATGAAGTGGAAGTCTATCTCGAGCGCGTCGAGAACGCGCTGGGCGATGCGGTGCTCTCGCGCGACAAGGCGCGGCGCGAGGAAAGCTGGATCCGCCTCGAGAAGGCGTTCAACGACGGCACGCGCGTCAACGGCATCATCTTCGGCCGCGTGAAGGGCGGCTTCACGGTCGATCTCGACGGCGCGGTGGCGTTCCTGCCCGGTTCGCAGGTCGATGTGCGCCCGATGCGCGATGTCGGGCCTCTGATGAACCAGGCGCAATTGTTCCAGATCCTGAAAATGGACCGCCGCCGCGGCAACATCGTGGTGTCGCGCCGCGCGGTTCTGGAGGAGCGCCGCGCCGAAGAGCGCACCTCGCTCGTCGCGAGCCTGCAGGAGAAGCAGGTCATCGAAGGCGTGGTCAAGAACATCACCGATTACGGCGCGTTCGTCGATCTCGGCGGCGTGGACGGGTTGCTCCATGTGACGGATATCGCTTGGCGCCGCGTCAGCCATCCGACGGAAGTGTTGAGCGTCGGCCAGACGGTCACCGTCCAGATCATCAAGATCAATCAGGATACGCAGCGCATCAGCCTCGGCATGAAGCAGTTGCAGACCGATCCGTGGGAAGGCGTCGCCGCGAAATATCCGCCGGGCGCCCGCTTCAAGGGCAAGGTCACGAACGTCACCGATTACGGCGCCTTCGTTGACCTTGGCGGCGTCGTTGGCCTGCTGCACGTCACCGACATTGCCTGGCGGCGCGTCAGCCATCCCACCGAAGTCCTGCAGGTCGGCCAGACTGTCAAAGTGCAGATCATCAAGATCAATCACGAGACCCAGCGCATTTCGCTCGGCATGAAGCAATTGCAGACCGACCCTTGGGAAGGAGTGGCCGCCAAATATCCC
>DATIZS010000005.1:0-4432 GCA_035516955.1 Rhizomicrobium sp. | reverse complement strand
TCGGGCGAGCGCAGCGCGTTCACACCTTCGGCAACGAGCTTCAGTGCATCGATATCGAGACCGGAATCGGTTTCGTCGAGGATGGCGAGCGACGGCTCGAACAGCGCCATCTGCAGGATTTCGAGCCGCTTCTTCTCGCCGCCGGAAAAGCCGACATTCAAGGCGCGCTTCAACATTTCTTCGGAGACTTTCAACAGTCCCGCCTTTTCGCGCACGCGCTTGAGCACGGTCACCGCATCATATTCGCTTTCCCCGCGCGCGCGGCGTTGCGCGTTGAGCGCGGTTTTGAGGAAATTCATGGTGGTGACGCCCGGGATTTCGACCGGATATTGCATGGCGAGGAACACGCCTTTCGCCGCGCGGGTCTCCGGCGCCATCGCGGTCAGATCTACGCCTTTGTAAAGGATGCTGCCGCTCGTGATCTCATAACCGTCGCGGCCCGCCAGCGCATAGGAGAGCGTGGATTTGCCCGAACCGTTCGGTCCCATGATGGCGTGCACCTCACCCGCGTTCACCGAAAGGCTCAAGCCTTTCAGGATTTCCTTGCCGTCGACGGCGACGTGCAAATTCTTGATCTCAAGCATTAGCCGACGCTCCCCTCGAGCGAAATTCCCACAAGCTTCTGCGCTTCCACCGCGAATTCCATCGGCAATTGCTGAAGCACTTCGCGGCAGAAGCCGTTGACGATGAGCGCCACGGCCTCTTCCTGTGGAATGCCGCGTTGCAGGCAATAAAAAAGTTGATCTTCGGCGATTTTCGAAGTCGTCGCTTCGTGCTCGATGCGCGCGGATTTGTTGCGGCTTTCGATATAGGGAATGGTGTGTGCGCCGCATTCTCCGCCGATCAGAAGCGAATCGCATTGCGTGTAATTGCGCGCGTTCGCCGCGCGCGGATGCACGCTGACCAATCCGCGATAGGTGTTCTGTGCGCGCCCCGCGCTGATGCCTTTGGAGATGATCCGCGAGCGCGTGTTCTTGCCCAGATGATGCATCTTCGTGCCGGTATCGGCCTGCTGGAAATGATTGGCGATGGCAATGGAATAGAATTCGCCCACGCTGTCGTCGCCGCGCAGGATGCAGCTCGGATATTTCCAGGTGATCGCGGAACCGGTTTCCACCTGCGTCCACGAAATCTTGGAGCGGTTCCCACGGCAATCGCCGCGCTTCGTCACGAAATTGTAGATGCCGCCCTTGCCTTCCTCGTCGCCCGGATACCAGTTCTGCACGGTCGAATATTTGATCTCTGCGCCTTCCAGCGCAACCAGTTCGACCACCGCGGCGTGCAACTGGTTTTCATCGCGCTTGGGCGCGGTGCAGCCTTCGAGATACGAAACGTAAGCGCCTTCGTCGGCGATGATGAGCGTGCGTTCGAATTGTCCGGTCTCGCTCGCATTGATGCGGAAATATGTCGAAAGCTCCATCGGACAGCGCACGCCTTTGGGCACGTAGACGAAACTGCCGTCGGAGAACACCGCCGAATTCAGGGTTGCGAAGAAATTGTCGCTCACCGGCACGACGCTGCCCAGATATTTGCGCACCAGTTCGGGATGATTGCGGATGGCTTCGGAGATCGGGCAGAAGATCACGCCCGCTTCGCCGAGTTTTTCCTTGAACGTGGTGGCGACCGAAACGGAATCGAACACGGCATCGACCGCCACGCCCGCGAGCAATTTCTGCTCGTGCAGCGGGATGCCGAGTTTTTCGTAAGTCTCCAGCAATTTGGGATCGACTTCATCGAGGCTTTTCGGCGTGGCGCCGGTTTTGGGCGCGGCGTAATAATAGGCGTTCTCGTAATCGATCTTCGGATAGTGCACGCGCGCCCAATTGGGCTCGGTCATTTCGCGCCAGCGGCGATAGGCGGAAAGACGCCATTCGAGCATCCATTCCGGCTCGCCTTTTTTGGCGGATATGAAACGCACCGTATCTTCCGAAAGGCCGCGCGGGGCGCGCTCCATTTCGATGTCGGTCGTGAAACCGTATTTGTATTTCTCGCCGAGTGCTGCGATCTTTTCGCGGGTTTCGACGGCTGCCATGTCAAGCCGCCCTTCTCGAACGTGCGCGCGCGACGAGCCGGGCGATCGCCGCGATCGCCGCATCCACATCGGCGTCCGCCGAATTCCAGCCGAAGCTCACGCGCAATGCGCATTTCGCGATCTCGTCGGGCACGCCCATCGCCTTCAGAACGGCGGAGGGGCGTACCTTGCCGGAGGAACATGCCGCGCCCGAACTCAGCATGACGCCGTCGAGATCGAGCGCCATCACCGCGGTTTCCGCGGCGATGCCCGGCAGCGCGAAATTGGATGTGTTGGCGAGGCGCGGCGCATTCGCGCCGAAAATTACAACGTCGGAAACGGCGAGCTTCAATTCGCGCTCGAAACGGTCGCGCAAATCCGCAATGCGCTTGTTGTCGAGACCGAGGCTTGCGACCGCACCGAAGCCGGCAATGCCGGACACGTTCTCGGTTCCCGCGCGGCGGCTTTTTTCCTGTCCGCCGCCGAGGATTTGCGGCGCGAACGGCGCGCCTTCCTTCACGATCAGCGCACCGATGCCTTGCGGCGCGCCCAGCTTGTGGGCGGAGAAGGTGAGATAATCGGCATCCGGCAGCGCGATCTTGCCCGCGGCCTGTACGACATCGGAGAACAGAAGCGCATTGGCTTCCTTCGAGATGCGGCGGATTTCGCCGATGGGCTGGATCACGCCGGTTTCGTTGTTCGCCGCCATCGCGGCGACGAGCGCGCGGCCCTTGCCTTCGCGCAACATTTCGAACAGCGAGCGCGTATCGATCACGCCGTCCGCGCTCACCGGAATCAACTCCATCCGCAATCCGGGCACGCGCTCGGCCAGCGCAACCGCATTCGCCGTCACGGAATCATGCTCGATGGAAGAAACGAAGAGCCGCGTGATGCGCGCTTCCGCATCGGCCGCGCCCTGGATGGCGCCGTTCAACGCCAGCCAGTTGGATTCCGTGCCGCCGCCGGTGAAGATCACTTCGCTTGGCTTCGCGCCCGCAAGCTTCGCCACCACCTCACGCGCCTCTTCGACCATGGCGCGGGCGGCGCGGCCTTGCGCATGCACCGACGACGCATTGCCGCCGATGGAAAGCGCGCGCGCGACGGCCGCTTGCGCCTCGGGGCGCAGAGGCGAGGTGGCGTTGTGATCGAGATAGGTCACGCCGCTTCGCGCTCCGGACTCGGTTCGCTGATGCGCGCACGGCCGAGCACGCGCTTTTCCACCACATCGGCCAACGACACCGACGACAGGAACACATGGATCTGCCGGCCGAGTTCTTCCCACAGATCGTGCGTCATGCAGCGGCCGCTGGTGCCGGTGCAGCCTTTCGGGCTGTCTTTGCGGCAACGCGTGGCGGTGATGGGTTCGTCCACCGCGATGATGATGTCGGCGATGCGCAATTCATTGGCGGGCCGCGCCAGGCGATAGCCGCCGCCGGGGCCGCGCACGCTTTTCACCAGATCGCCGCGGCGGAGCTTGGCGAAAAGCTGTTCGAGATAAGAGAGCGAGATTTCCTGACGCCGCGCGATTTCGGCCAGCGACACGGGCTTGGAGCCCCCGTCATTGGCCGCCAGATCGGCCATGGCCATCACGGCATAGCGTCCTTTGGTGCTGAGCCTCATGGGCGAAATTCCTTGCTTTTCAGGGGGCGCTTCGGTGTAAGAAGCGGCTCCCGCCCGACGCGTTCCGGGCCGTTTCTCTCGCGGATATAGTTTTCCTGAGCAGAATGGTCAAGAATTGAACCTGCAACCCCGCCATTCGCGCGTTAAGCCATTGAAATGGCGTGGTATATTGCCCCGCCACAATCCCGAGTTTCCCGGTGGAATAAGCCCCCATGCCTGACATCATCCTCCCCGGCCCGGCCGGCCGTATCGAGGCCCGCTACCAGAGGCAGAAGACGCCCGGCGCGCCCATGGCGCTGGTGCTGCACCCCCATCCCCAGTTCGGCGGAACGATGAACAATCCGCTGGTCTACGACCTCTTCCATATGTTCCACCGGCTCGGCTGCACGGCGGTGCGCTTCAATTTCCGGGGCGTGGGGCGCAGCCAGGGCACCTTCGATTCCGGCGCGGGCGAGCTTTCCGATGCGGCGGCGATCCTGGACTGGATGAACACGCTCTATCCCAATCCGTCTTTCGTATGGGTGTGCGGCATTTCCTTCGGCGCCTGGATCGGCATGCAGCTTCTGATGCGCCGCCCCGAGATCACCGGGTTCATTTCCATCGCGCCGCCCGCCAGCATGTACGATTTCGCGTTCCTCGCACCCTGCCCCGCGAGCGGATTGATCGTGCACGGGCTCAAGGACCAGGTCGTGCCCGAGGCCGATGTGCAGAAACTGGTCGACCGCCTGACCGCGCAGAAGGGCATCAAGATCGCCTACGACAAGATCGAAGGCGCGAACCATTTCTTCGACAATCACGAGG
>DATIZS010000004.1:0-6420 GCA_035516955.1 Rhizomicrobium sp. | reverse complement strand
AGCCACAGCCAGCTCGCATGGCCGGAACCGCCTGTGACATAAGCCGCCAGCGCCATGATGAGATAGGAGCCGGCCAGCAGGAAATCGCCCAGCGCCATCTTGGTAACGACGGAAGGCTCGCGCTTGCGCTTGGCCTGGCGCGCCCAGAATTCCACCACCAGCGGCGTGAACGCCACGATCATGAACGGGTTGAACGACTGGAACCACGTGACCGGAATCTGCCAGTCGATGAGGCCGGGGATCAGCGCGCGGTTGGTGAAGTCCTGCGCCCAGAGATTGATCGTGTTGCCCTGCTGCTCATACGTGGCCCAGAAGAAGGTGGTGGGAATGCAGAGCAGGATAAGCGCCGTCACCGCTTTCCAATCCTGCCCCGTCAGCGGCTTGCTTTTTTCGGTGTGCGATTTCAGCCTTGCGACGCGGTCGGGCGGCAGCGTGCGCAGCGCGAACACATAAACGAGCTGGCCGATGACCATTCCGACTCCGGCCGCGAAGAAGCCCCATTGATAACCGACGCTTTCGCCCAGCGTGCCCGCGATCAGGGGCGAGAAGGTCGCGCCCACATTGATGCCGACATAGAAGATCGAATAGGCGCTGTCGATGCGGTGATCGCCGGGCTTGTAGAGATTGCCGACCTGCGTGGAGATGTTCGGCTTGAAGAAGCCGTTGCCGAGGATGAGCAGGAACAATCCCAGGAACAGAAGCGACGGCACCATGAGGATGAATTCGGCGATCGCCATCAGGATGCCGCCGATGATGACGCTGTAGCGCTGGCCGATCCAGTTGTCGGCGAGCATGCCGCCGAAGAAGGGCGTGAGATAGACGAAGCCGGTATAGACGCCGTAGATCAGCGACGCGAATTGCTGCTGATAGATCGGGCCTTGCGGCGTCATGGTGACGGGGCCGTGCGCGTCGATGGGGCCGAACGCGAACTGGAACATGTCGTGGAGCATGTGATAGCCGAGCACATGTTCGAACGTGCCGGGCGCGAGCAGATAATTCGTCAGATAGAGAATGAGGATGGCGCGCATCGCATAATACGAAAAGCGCTCCCACATCTCGGTCGTGAAAAGATAGGTCAGCCCCCGCGGATGCCCGAACAGTTCGGGTTCTTTCGCCGCTTGCGTCATAGCCATCCCGCGCCTCTCCCGGTTGTTTTTATCCCGCGAGTTTGCCCGTTTGCAGTGGGGAAGGAAATGGGGCCGGGCCGGCAGAATCTTTCGCCCGGCCGCCTCTTACGGCAATTCGATGTAGCGCTCCTCGCGGGTGTAGGGCACGAAGCCCATGCGCTGATAGAGCGGCAGCGCGCGCGGATGATCGAGCGTGCAGGTATTGACCCGGAGTTTCTTGATCGGCCGCGACCAGGCGTTGATCACGGCGTGATAGAGGAAATAATAGCCGAGCCGCTTGCCCACATATTCCGGGATCAGTCCGAAATAGGCGAGCTGGGCGGCGGCGGCATCGCGGAAATCGAGCTCGGCCATGCCGGCGGGATTTCCTTCCGCGTAAAGCACGAAGAGCTCGAGCGCCGGATTCTTCAGAAGCTCGGCGATCTCGGCATCGCTCTTCTTCTTGCGGTCCACCCAGATATATTCGCGCCCGACCGCATCGTAGAGATAGCGGTAGAAATGCACCGGCGGATGCTCGGCCTTCAGGATCGCGGCTTTCAGTTTCGGCTGCTGCGGCGGCAGGACTGGAGGCCGCGCCTTCATTTCGAGAAAGGTGACGACCGTCGGAATCCGCTTTGCTTCGCTCGCGGTCGTGACGCTCATCCTGTCTCCACGGGGGCATTCGCCGCCGCGCCCCATTCCGCCCAGGAGCCATCGTACACGGCAGCCGCGTTTCCGCCCACAACATTCAGGGCCAGAAGCGCGATGGATGCCGTGATCCCGGAGCCACAGGTTGTGATGGTGGGGCGCTGGGGATCGACGCCGTGGCGGGCGAAAACCTCGCAGAGTTCGAGCATGGGCTTCAGCGTGCCGTCGGCGGCGATGAGTTCCGTATACGGAAGATTGCGGCTGCCCGGCATGTGGCCGGGGCGCACGCCGGGCCGGGGCTCCGCTTCGCTGCCGGCAAAGCGCGCGGCGCTGCGCGCATCCACGATCTGCTCGTCGCGGGTTTTGACGGCGGCCATGACCTGATCGAAATCGCGCACCAGCGCGTAATTGGCGCGCGGCGTGAAATGGCGGTGATAGCGGGCGGGCGGGGGCATGTCTTCCACCGGATAGCCCTCGCGCTTCCATTTCGGCAAGCCGCCGTCGAGCACGACGACGTCTTCGTGGCCCATGGCGCGCAACATCCACCAGGCGCGCGGCGCGGAATAGACGCCCGCGCCGTCATAGACGACGATCAGATTGCCGTCCCCGAGGCCAAGCTTGCGCATGCGGCTTGCGAATTTCGGCGCAGGCGCGAGCATGTGGGGCAGGGGACTGGTCTCATCCGACAATTCGTCGATGTCGAAGAACACGGCACCGGGAATATGCGCGGAAAGATATTCGGCCTTCGCGTCGCGGCCGGCCTGCGGCAGGTACCAGGACGCATCGGCGATGCGGATGTCGGGCGCGGTGAGATGCGCGGCGAGCCATTCGGTCGAGACGAGCGGAGAATTCGGTTTCATCTTATGTAGGGCACTTCGATTGGTTTTTGCGGATTGGTCAGCCAGTGCGGCGTGGGCAGGCCTTTGGATTTCAGGAATTCCGGATTGAACAATTTGCTCTGATAGCGCGTGCCGTAATCGGCCAAGATGGTGACGATGGTGTGACCGGGGCCGAGCTCCTTCGCCATCCGGATCGCGCCCGCCACATTTATGCCGGTCGAGCCGCCGACGCACAGCCCTTCATGTTCGAGCAGATCGAACACGATGGGCAGCATTTCGGAATCGGGAATGGCATAGGCGTCGTCGATGGGCGCGCCTTCAAGATTGGCCGTCACGCGATTCTGCCCGATGCCTTCGGTGATGGAGGAGCCTTCGGCTTTCAACTCGCCGGTCTTGATCCAGGAATAGATCGCAGCCCCCATCGGATCGGCGACGGCGATGCGGATATGCTTGTTGCGATCCTTCAGCGCGAAGGCGACGCCCGCAAGCGTTCCCCCCGTTCCGACCGCGCAGGTGAAGCCGTCGACCTTGCCGCCGGTCTGTCTCCAGATTTCGGGGCCAGTGGTTTCGATATGCGCTTCGCGATTGGCGACATTGTCGAACTGGTTCGCCCAGATCGCGCCCGCCGGATTGGATTTCGCCAATTGCTCGGCGAGCCGCCCCGAAAGCTTCACGTAATTGTTGGGATCGCGATAGGGCACGGCGGGAACTTCGATCAGCTCGGCGCCGAGCAGGCGCAGCGCATCCTTCTTTTCCTGGCTCTGCGTATCGGGGATGACGATCACCGTCTTGAAGCCGAGCGCGTTGGCCACGACCGCAAGGCCGATCCCTGTATTGCCTGCGGTGCCTTCGACGATCGCGCCGCCGGGCCTGAGCGTACCCTTGGCGATGGCGTCCCTGACGATGAAGAGGGCGGCGCGGTCCTTGACCGACTGGCCCGGATTCATGAACTCGGCCTTGCCCAGGATCTCGCATCCGGTGGCCTCGGAGGCGCGTTTCAGGCGGATCAGCGGCGTGTTGCCGATGGCCGCGAGCGCGTCTTGTCTGATGTCCATGGGCAAAGCAGGGAATTTTGCGGATTCGCATCCGAACCTAGTGATCCGGGGCGGGCCCTTCAAGCGCGGCCCGGATTCGGGCCAAGGCGGGCTGCGTCATTCGGGCACGCTTACGAACAATTCAGGCGCCCGTCATGCCCGCGAACGCTTGCGGATTCTATCGTCAGGCCCGAAATCCAAGGAGAAGACCCATGCGAACCGTCCCCGTTCTGGCCGGCGTCGCGGCACTCGCCGTTGCCGGCTTCTCCCTTTCGGCGCTCGCCCAGGACGTGCACACCATGACCGTCCATCTGCCGGGCGGCGGCACCGAGCACATCCTCTACACGGGCGATCACGCGCCCAGGATCGTCATCAACCGCGGCGCGCAGAACCCGTTCGTGCAGCGCTATTCGAGCTGGTATTCGCCCTTCGCCGCCCTCGACCGCATCTCCGCCGAGATGAACCGGCAGATGGACGAGATGATGCGCGAGACCGCCACCATGCCGCTTCTGGCTGCGCCCAGCCGGCTGATCGAAACGCACAATACGGGCGCCGGCGCGACGAGCTTCTCGATGGTCTCGACCATGTCGGGCGGTCACGTCTGCATGCAATCCATGCAGATCACGACGGACGCGAGCGGCAAGCGCCATGTCGAGCAGCATTCCTCGGGCGATTGTCAGGGCGCGCATATGCAGGGACCGGCCGATATTTCCGCCGCGCCGCTCCATCCGCAAAAGAACGGCACGATCGAAGTGAAATCCGATTCTCCGTTCCGCTATTCGAGCGGCTTCGTCGGCACCGCCAATTACCGCACGGACAATTGAGCGGCGGCCCGATTTAAGAGTTTGTTATGCGTCTCCCGAACAAACCGGAGGACACGCCTACTTGGATTGCGCATGACGGGCTAAGAGAATGGGTCCGCCGTTCAAGCTGGCGGACACTCGCTAAGAGAAGCTGGCTCCCCGGGCCGGACTCGAACCAGCGACCCAGCGGTTAACAGCCGCTTGCTCTACCGACTGAGCTACCGGGGAACTTGGGGAGGCGTGTCTAGCGCGTCCTCAAGGCAGTGACTATATCAAAATTCGCTTCGCGACAATTCGGACGAATCTCCACCATGCCCCATGGCGCCACCTCCAAAAGCTCCGGACCCGCATTGCGGTTCGGGCGCCATCGCGTGTCGCTGCCGGCATCGCGCATCATCCGAATTGTGCTGGGGGTTGCGCTCTGCGTGGGCGGGCTTCTGGCGTTCCTGCCGGTGCTCGGCATCTGGATGTTGCCGCTGGGCATTCTGGTTCTGTCGGTGGATTTGCCGCCGGTGCGCCGGGCGCGCCGCCGATTCGAGGTCTATTGGGGCCGCTCCGAAATGGGGCATCGCACCCGGCGCTGGTACCGCAAGCTGAAGCGGAAAATCTCGCGCCACTAGCGCCTTAGACGAAATCTCCAGGACCCAAGAAAAAAGGGCCGGATTTTGGTCCGGCCCCAAGGCGTTGGGTAATGGTGGGGTGTCTTCAAGGGAAGACGCCCATAAGCTCGCACACCAAGGTTAACGGACCCTTAACGCCGAAAGCCTCGCGCATGGGAGGCGAAAATGAGGTTCAGGACGGCGGGGCCATGCCCAATAACGACAAAGTATCGGCCAGTGCATCCGGGAACATGGCGGCCAGAACGAGTCCGATCACGACGCCAACGAAAACGCTAATCAGAATCTTGGGCATACGAACCTCCACACGCCCGATGACGTCCCCGAAGTGATTCTACCACCAAAACGCGGCGTTGCGATTGGGCGAATGGGGTATGTGGACGGTGTTAGCGAGGGCTTGCTTGCCGAGCCGAAGCTCGCGGGCAGCCGGCCCGCCTTCGCATTTCATGCTTCGGCGCGGCAGCCTTCACTCGCTTCGCGAGCGAAGGCTGGAGGCCACGCCCGGAATTGAACCGGGGTACGCGGTTTTGCAGACCGCTGCGTCACCACTCCGCCACGTGGCCTTGGGCGAGGGCGGGGCTATAACAGAGCCCGGGGTCCGGCCGCAATCTGAGGCCGGCAAAGGGAGGCAGAAGGTGGAGATTCGCTCCTATCGCGACAGCGATCTCGATGCGGTGGCGCGGCTCTGGCTCGAGAGCTGGATCTCGACGGGCGTGGCACTGGAGCGGCCGGTCACGGTCGCGGAATTGCGCGAGCGTTTCCCCGAGGAGATCGCCGCGGGCTGGACCGTCTTCGTCGCCACGATCGACGGCGAGATCGCGGGCTTTCTGTCGCTCTCCCGATCGACGCTCGAACAGCTCTTCATCGCGCCGGACTATCAGAATCGCGGGATCGGAAAGACGCTTCTGGATTTCGTGAAAGCGCGCGTGCCCGACGGCTTCGATCTCATCACGGCCGTCGAAAGCCGTGCGCCGCAATTCTACGAACGCGAGGGGCTCGTGCGCCGCGAGGAAAGCCGCCACCCCGTCCACGGCCATCGCATCGTGCGCTACGAATGGGCGCCGCGTTGCCAGCGCGAAAGCCCGCCGCTATAAGCGCGCAAGTTCTTCCACGGGACCGTCATGCCCGATTACGCCCAGCAGCGCCGCAACATGATCGAAGCGCAGATCCGCGCCAACGACGTGACGGATACGCGCGTCCAGGCCGCGATGGGCGAGATCGCGCGCGAGCGTTTCGTTCCCGCCGCCAGGCGCGCGGTCGCTTATGCCGACGTGCCGGTTGAGGTAGTGGCGGGGCGTTACCTGATGGATCCGCGCAGTTTCGCCAAGCTCGTGCAGCTCGCCGGCATCAAGCCCACCGACACCGTTCTCGAT
>DATIZS010000003.1:0-5866 GCA_035516955.1 Rhizomicrobium sp. | reverse complement strand
CCAATGGCGAGATATCGGAGATGATCGCCCCTCCCCGAACGAATTTCGCTGCGCTCATTCGTTCGACCCTCTCTCAAGGGGAGGGTGGGAAATTGCCAAAGCCCAAAAAGAATTCCGATCAGGCCCCCGGGGTTTGCGCTTGACGGCGCGAAGCCTTATGACGCGCGGCCCCGTGGATACCCCGGGGGCGCGGACACCTAAGGACAGACAAGCGTTGCGCATCCCCATCCATCGCGAGGGCTGGCCGTTCATCGGCTTCGCCGCCGTGGCCAATCTCTTGGCCTGGCTGCTGGCGCCCTGGGCGGGGATCCTGCTTCTGCCGGCATCGCTGTGGACGATCGCGTTCTTCCGCGATCCGGCGCGCAAAACCCCGCAAGGCACCGGGCTGATCGTTTGCCCGGCCGACGGAAAGCTGCTGCCGATTGTCCGCGCCGCCCCGCCGCCGGAGCTCGAAATGGGGGATAAGCCCCTGGCTCGGCTCAGTATTTTCATGAACGTGTTCAACGTCCATGTGAACCGGGCACCCTGTGACGGAAGCGTGACAAAGCTTGCATATCGGCCCGGCAAATTCTTCAATGCGAGCTTCGACAAGGCGAGCGCCGACAACGAGCGCATGTCGATCCGTCTGCGTAGGGACGGGCCGGGTGAACAAGATGTGGCGGTGGTCCAGATAGCCGGGCTGGTGGCCAGGCGCATCGTTTGCGATCTCAAGGAAGGACAGCGTCTATGCCGGGGCGATCGTTTTGGAATCATCCGTTTCGGCAGCAGGGTGGACGTCTATTTGCCGGACGCCGCGCGCGTGACGGCGAAGCAAGGCCAGAACGTGCGCGCGGGCGAGACCGTGCTCGCGTCGTTCCCCAATTGATGGCGCGCATGGCGAAATTCCCGCGGCCCGACATGGCGCGCGTCGCCGAGCTCGGCGAGGAGCTGCCCTTCGGCCGCCACATTCCGAGCGCGATCACGCTCCTGGGTCTGTGCGCCGGGGCCACGGCCATTCCCTTCGCCATGTACGGCAACTGGAAAGGTGCGGTGGCGGCGGTGGTCTGCGCCGCAGTGCTCGACACGCTCGACGGCTGGATCGCACGCCTGATTGGCGCCGGTTCGGAATTCGGCGCGCAGCTCGACAGCCTGGCCGATCTCGTCAGCTTCGGCATCGTGCCCAGCGTCGTCGTCTACATGTGGACCTTGAACCAGGCGGGCGGCGCGGGCTGGGCCATGGCGCTCATCTTCGCGATGTGCTGCGCCATAAGGCTGGCGCGCTTCAACGTCGAAAGCATCGATCCGGATTCCCCGCCGGCCAAGCATTTCACCGGCATGCCGACGCCGATCGCGGCCTGCCTCATCCTCTTGCCCATGCAGTTCACCTTCCAGTTCAGCGATCCGGCGTTCCGCAATCCGATGATGACGGCGGTGATGATCGCCATCGTCTCGATCCTGATGGTGAGCCGCGTTCCGACCTTGTCGCTGAAGCGGTTGCGCGTGCCGCGGCATCGCCGCCGCACCGTGGCGCTGCTGAGCGCGCCGCTGATCGCATCGGCCATCATGTTTCCCTGGGCGACATTGACGACCGGGCTGCTGGCCTATCTCGCGACCATTCCCTTCGGCGTGGCGCAATTCGCGGGCGATCGCCGCAAGGCGCGCATCCTGGGCCGTCATCACGACGACGAAGACGAGGAATAGTCCTTCCGCCGCGTCACGGTTGCCCGCGGGCATGGCCTCCGCCATGCTCGCGAAAAATATCCACGCGGAACGTCCATGCTCAGCAAAGCCGATGACTATCCGGTGCACCAATTGCCGGAGCCGATCGCCACATCCGGCACCGACCGGAATTTCTACGACCGCTATTTCTTCAACGGCTATGCCCCGGATGCGAGCACCTTCTTCGCCGCCGCACTGGGCGTCTATCCGCATCTCAACATCATGGATGCCGCGTTCTCGGTGATCGACGGCGGCGTGCAGCGGAACCTGCATGCCTCGCGCATCCTCCACATGGAGCGCATGGACACAAATGTCGGGCCGATTTCGATCGAGGTGATCGAGCCCCTGAAGAAATTGCGGGTGCGCGTGGCGCCGAATGAACATGGGATAGAAGCCGATCTCACCTTCACCGCGCGCGCGCTGCCGGTGGAGGAGCCGCGCTTCACCTATCGCATCGGGCCCTCGACGATGATGGATTACACGCGGTTGACGCAGAACGGCTCCTACGAAGGCTGGATCGCGATCAAGGGCAGGAAGATCGCGGTCCATTCCAAATGGCTCGGCACCCGCGACCGCAGCTGGGGCGTGCGGCCGGTGGGCCAGCAGAGCCCGCAGCCGGTGGCGCCGCCCAGGTTGCCGCAATTCTACTGGCTGTGGGCGCCGCTCAATTTCGAAGACCGCTTCATGCTCTATCACAACAACGCCGAAGCCAGCGGCAAGCCCTGGAACGAAGCCTCGGTGATCGGCGATACCGGCGAGCGCGCAGCGGCGCATATGCAAAAAGCCGGATCGAAGCTCGCCTTCAAATCCGGCACGCGGCATGCGAAGAGCGCGGTGATCGAGGTCACCGATCCCGAAGGCGGGGAATGGCGCGCGACGCTGACGCCCAAATACAATTTCTACATGTCGGGCATCGGCTACACCCATCCCGAATGGGGCCACGGCCAGTTCAAGGGCGAGAATGCGCTCGGCTATGACGAATACGAAACGGCGCAAGTGAACGAGAACGATCCGCGCTACCTGCATGTGCAGGCGATTTCGAGTGCTACGCTGGAAGGGCCCAACGGACTGAAGCGCGAAGGGCTCGGCGTGCTCGAGCAGCTCATCATCGGCCCGCATGCGCCGTCGGGCTTCAAAGAAATCTTCGATCCCGCGCCATGAGCGACGATCTTTCCGCACGCCTCGCGCATTATCTCGCGCCCAAGCTCGGCGCGAAATCCGTCGCGGTGACGGGCCTGTCGCGCATTCCGGGTGGGGCGAGCCGGGAGACCTATCGCTTCCGCGCGCGCTACACACGTGACGGCCAGGAGATCGAGCGCGGATTGATCCTCAGGCGCGATCCCACCGCGAGCCTCATCAACACCGAGCGCACCACGGAATTCCGCGCCTATCGGGCGTTCCACAGGCTCGGCCTGCCGGTGCCCGAAGCCATCGCGCTCGAACTCGGCAGCGAAGCGCTCGACCGGCCGTTCTTCATCATGGAGGAGATCGAGAACTGCGCCGTGGCCTCGATCCTGGCGCCCGATCCGTACGGCGTGCAGGCGCCCAAGATCGGCCAGCAGTTCTTCTCCATCCTCGGCCAGATCGCCAAGGCCGATCCCGACAAGATCGGTCTTTCCGATTTCGACGGCGTGCGCGAGGACAGCTGGAAGCATGAGATCGCGCGCTGGGAACGCGAGATCGACGAGGACGAGCGCGAGCCGCAGCCCATCGTGCGCGCCGCGATCCGCTGGCTGAAGCGCAATCCGCCGCCGCGCGCGCAGAAGCTCTCCGTGGTGCATGGCGATTACCGCACCGGCAATTTTCTCTACGACAGCGACGGCAATATCCGCGCCATCCTCGATTGGGAGATGGCGCATCTGGGCGATCCGCTGGAGGATCTCGGTTGGGCGCTCGATCCTCTGTGGAGCCATCACGATCCTGCGCGGCCGGCGGGACTTCTGCCGCGCGCCGAGGCGATCCGCATCTGGGAAGAGACCAGCGGCCTCAAGGCCGATCCTGCGGCGCTGCACTGGTGGGAGATCTTCGCGAGCTTCAAGGGGGCCGCGATCTGGATCTCCGCGGGGCGCGAATATGTCGAGGCGCGCAACGCCGATCCGGTGAACGCTTTCTCCGGCTGGTACTGCCTCGCCTTCCACAACCAGGTTCTGGCCGAACGCCTCTCGAGGGAGGCCGCATGAAGCCGGAAGCCGACCAGGTCGCGCAGATGAGTGCGGGCCAGCTGATGGCCGAGCTGATGCCGCTTCTGCCCGCGGGCTATGCCCAGGGCCACGCCATGCTGCTGGGGATCATGCTCGGGTTCTGCGCCCAGGAATTCGAGCGCGGCGCCGACATTCGTGCCGCGGACAATGCCGAGATGCGCAAGCTGTTCGCGGAACTGGCGCCGTCGGTGCGCGATGCGGCGCTGCAGGGGAAGCTGGTTGCGGCGTCGCGCTCGAGCGATGCGTCCCTGAAAATCTCCGATCTCAATGCGGCGAATTACGCGTTGCGCGCGCTCGTCATCGCGGCGCAGACCGATGCCGAAGAGCGCCACGACGCCAAGGCGCAAGCCGCGATCTGGTCCGTGCTCAAGGCCAGCGCCGCCCGCCGCGTGCTCAAACTGCCGGGGATGTGAGCACCGCAGCTTCGCTCATGGACGGTTGACCAGCCGATCATGACGCGGCCGACAGGCGCCGCGGCGAGACCACGCGGCTTTGGGGCAGCACGAATGTGATCTGTGTGCCTTCCTGCGGCGCGCTGGAGATATGCATTTCGCCGCCGTGAAGACGGACCAGCGAACGCGAGATGGGCAGACCGAGTCCCGTTCCCTTGTGGTCTCGCGCGATTTTGGAGTTGACCTGGCCGAACGCCGTCAGCGCGATGTCGACCTCGCCCGCCGACATGCCGATCCCGGTATCCGAGATCGTCACTTCGAGACCAAATCCCGCAACGTATCGGGCCGATACCGTCACGCGGCCCTGTGCCGGCGTGAATTTGAGCGCGTTCGAGAGAAGATTGAGGAGCACCTGCTTCATCAGGCGTCTGTCGGCGCGGACCGGCGGAATTTCGCCGATCGCCTGCACCATCGCGACGTGAGCGCTCTGCGCCTGCTTGGCGAAAGATGCCGTGACCTCCAGAAGAAGGTCGCGCATGGCGAATTCGGTTTCGTGCAATTCGACTTTTCCGGCTTCCAGCTTGGCGATGTCGAGCACGTCGTTGACGAGCTCGAGCAGGTGCCGGCCGCTTTCGTAGATATCCGCCGCGTAGCCCACGTAGTGGGGCGGCGCAGGTCCTATGACCTGGTCCTTGATCATCTCGGCGAAACCGAGAATGGCGTTCAGCGGCGTGCGCAGCTCGTGGCTCATCGTCGCCAGAAAGTCGCTCTTGGCGCGGTTTGCTGCGTCGGCTTCGGTTTTGGCTGCCTGCAAGGCGAGCTCGGCCTGCTTGCGCATCGTGATGTTCTGGAGCGCGCCAACCAGACGCTCGGGCCGCCCTTGTTCGTCCACGAAGAGTTGGGCCGAGGAGAGCGCCCACACTTCCCGGCCGTCCCGGCGACGAATGCGGTGCTCCGGACGGTAAGGCATTCCGTTGCGGATGTGATCGTCCCATGCCGCTCTGACCGCGGCCCTGTCTCGCGGATCCACGGCAAGGAAGAGATCGCGATGGAGGGCCTCGAAGGTTTGCGGCTCCGCAAAGAACGTGTCTTCCGCGCCCTCCTTGCTGAGCTCGCGTCGCTTGAAGTTCATCTCCCAGACATGGATGTCGGCGAGGGCGAGCGCGATCTTCAAGCGCTCTTGCGAGCGCTCGCTTCGTTCGAGCGCCTGATCGCGTTCGAGAAGCAGCTGCACTTGTGCGGCGACGGCATGCGCTCGCGCCCATTCGTCGGCCACGAAGTCGGCGATGTCCTTCAGGCGAGAGGCTTTGCGCGCGTCGTAGAGTTGAGGTTCCTGTCCGGACACGCTCAAGACGCCGGGCGTCGAGCCGTCCTCGAGGCGAATCGGAACCGCCACCGTGAAGCGCAGATAGGGCGGTCCGACGACGAGCGGGTGGTGAGCGTATCTCGGGTCGGTCAATCCGTTCTCGACCCATGAGAGTTCGCCGCCCGCGAGCACGGCCTCGGTAAAAGGATCCTCGGACGGCAGGATGTCGGCGTAGCGGCTGCGCCAGATCTCGCCCCTGTGCACGAGGA
>DATIZS010000002.1:0-2525 GCA_035516955.1 Rhizomicrobium sp. | reverse complement strand
TGCTAATCGGCAAGACGGAGCAGACCGACATCTATCTCACGCTGACGATCACCGACGCGCCGCAAGGCGAGGCGCATCCCGACATCTTCCTTCTCGTGGAGCAGGAGCCGGGCGGCCAGATCGATCCCATCGACTGGGACTATGCCGAAAACGGCGTCTGCATCGACGATCAGACGGCCGAGGCTTACGGAATCGAAAAGGCGCTCGCGGAAATCCAAAGCAAATATCCGTGTACGGCGGATGATTAGAGCGTCGCGAGGATATCCGGCCGGTCGGTGCAGATCGCATCGACGCCGCTTGCGATGAGCGCGCGCATGGCGGCGGGATCGTCCGCCGTCCAGGCGCCGACGCCGAGGCCGAGCGCATGCGCTTTTGCGACCGCCTGCGCGCCCGCATCGCGATACATGGGAAACCAGCCCTCGCCGCCCGCGGCCTTGATGGCATCGACGATCGAGCCGCCGTAATTCACCGCGTCATAGCCGCCGGCCCAGGGCGAAATCCCTTCGCGCGCCCAATAGCGCAAGGCGGCAAGCGAGGTCTGCGACGGCGGATCGTCTTCGGCGGGCGGCGGTGCATCGGCGAACCAGCTTTGCGCGAGCGTCGTGAACCAGCATTTGATTTCGGGCACGATCAGCTTGGCATGCAGCAAGCCCGGCCAGTCGAAGCCGACGAGAATGGCGCGGGTCCCGAAATCCTCGGCGCGCAGAACGGCGATCACCGCTTCGGCCAGCGCTTCGGGGGCGGCCGAAAGCGCGCGATCCGAAAAAGAGGTTTTCAGTTCGATGAAGAGATAAAAGGGATTTTCCGCCGCGTTCGCGACCGCAATCACTTCGCGCAGAAGCGGGATGCGCTCGCCATCGGCGGGCGCAAGATCGGGATGGTCGCGCGCGTAATCGCTTGCCGGATCGGGACGGCCGATATCGAATTCGCGCAATTCGGCGAGCGTGAGATCCTTGATGCGCGGCGTGGGCCGCTCGATCCAGCGCCCGTTCAAGCGGCAGATTTCGGGCTTCAGGCGATAATCGTGAAACACGATCACATGGCCGTCGCGGGAGAGCTGCACGTCGAGCTCGGCGCCATCCGCGCCCAGGGCTACGGCGTTCCTGAAAGCGGCGAGCGTGTTCTCGGGCTTCAGCCCCGCTCCGCCGCGATGGGCGATGTTCAGCATCGCGCCAGTGTTAGCACGAAGGCCAGTCTTCGTAATAGAAATAGCCGGCCAGCACCCAATGCGCGGCGCGGTCCGGCGCCAGCACGGGAAGATAGACGCGCTCGAAGCTCAGCGGCCGCCCGTCGCCCTGCTGCATGGTGAGCGCATGGATGACGGGCCGCTCGCCGTCGATCGCTTCGGTGAGCCATTTGCGGCGCCGCTCGAAGGCTCCTTGCGTATAAAGCTCGGAGAGTGTCGCGCCCTTGATGTCGCGCCCGAAGCGGCGCAGCAGCGCCGTGCCCGCGAGCCGCACGCGGAAATCGCGCGCACGGTCGAGCGGCTCGAGCAGGCCGAGATTGCGCAGCACCGAGGAGAGCGGGCGCGAGGGAATATCGCGGCCGACGACGAAACCGTCTTTCGCCTCACGCCACGCTTTGAGGATGGTCTGCGCGCCATGGAGCGTCGGCGCGGAGAGCGGCTTTGCCGTTTCCCGATAATCGCGCGCGCGGGGATCGAGGCCTCCCCAGACCTGGCCGAGTGCCTGCATCGACGGATCCCGTTGTCAAAACGCGCCCTCACTTCAACTGCCGGCCCCGACGCTTGAATAGTCCGCCGTCCCTTGCCGCGGTCTTAAGCAAACTCCGGCATTTCGATTCGGTTTCGATTAAATTTGAATCCGTTTCGCGCCATCTCATTGGCGCGGCCGGTTTTTCCCGATGAAGCCGAAAAGGTGTCCGGCCACATTACGCATTTGTATCTCTTCCGAGCCTTCGGTGATGCGATAGCGGCGATGGTGGCGATAGATATGTTCGAACGGCTTGTGGCGCGAATAGCCCATGCCGCCATGCACCTGCATCGCCTGATCGGCCGCGTCGCACACCAGCCGGTTCGCGCGGTAATTGCACATCGAGACCTTGTCGGAGAGATAAAGCTGGATTTCGGGGCCGCTCATGCGGTCCATCTCCCAGGCGGTGCGATAGATCAGCCAGCGCAGCATTTCGCATTCGGTCTGCAGCTCCACGAGCGGCCACTGGATGGCCTGATTGCGCGACAGCGCCTTGCCGAAGGGTTTGCGCGCATTCGCATAATCGACGCTTTCGTTGATGCAATATTGGGCTGCGCCCACACCGCTCGCGGCCTGACGAATTCTGTTTTCATGAACGAAGTGCCGCGCCAGCACGAGGCCGTTATCCACCGGCCCGAACACCGCGCCATCCGGCACAAAGACATTCTTGAACGAGACGCGCGCGTGATCGGTGGGCATGTTGAAGGTCCACATATACTCTTCGACCTTCACCCCTTCCGCATCCATCGGCACGATGAAGCAGGTGAGGCCCCGCGCGTCGCCATCCTCGCCGGATGTGCGCGCAAACACCAT
>DATIZS010000001.1:0-2957 GCA_035516955.1 Rhizomicrobium sp. | reverse complement strand
CATCGGCGCATCTTATCGTTCACCCAGCAGTTTTTGTCATCCCGGCCGAGCGCAGCGAGAGCCGGGACCCACTAAGCCGCGTCATGGTGGGTCCCGGGTCTCGCGTTGCTCGCCCGGGATGACAGTTATTGTGTCCTGTGAGCGAGCAGATCGATGCTCACCGTCACCTCATGGGCTACCGGATCGGGCTTGGCCCATGGCCCGCCGCCCACGCCGAAATCGGTGCGCAGGATCACGGCCTTGCCCACCATATGCGCCTCGCCGCCCTTGATCGTGAGCGTGAAGGGCAGGGTGACGGGCCGCTCGATGCCGCGGATGGTGAGCGTGCCCTCGGCCACGTAATCGTCGCCGGATTTGTGCGTGAAACGGGTGGCGGCGAACCGGGCCGCGGGAAATTTCTTCACGTCGAAGCCGAGCGCGCCCCGCAAGCCCTCGTCGAAATCGGGTTCGTCGGATTTTTCGCTCGCCGGATCGATGGTGACGACGGCGCGCGCGTGCGCGAGATCGGCGGGATCGAAATCGATATCGGCTTTCCAACCCGTAAAGGCCGCCGAAAAAGGCTCCTTCGCCCACACCACCGTGAAGCCGAGCTGGCTTTTGGCGTAGTCGACGCTCCATTGCGCGGCGCCCGCCGGCGTGCTCATCAACAAGGCGCAGGCAATCAACGCAAAACGCTTCACGCATTTTCCTCCACGCGCGTGCCGGGGAGCATGCGCTTGAAGACGGCATCGCCGCGCAGGAACTGGTGATAAAGCGCGCCCGCGATGTGGATGGGCACGAGCACGATCGCCGACCAGGCGAGGAACACATGCGCCGCCCCGAAATCATGCTGCCACACATGCTTGGCCGCGCGCGTCATGTCGGCGAAGCCGGGAAGGTTGGGCCAGGCGAACCAGCCGAAAAACATGGTGGGAAGGCCGAGCGGCGAGGACGAGACCAGAAGCCATCCCGTCAGCGGAATGAGGAGGATCAGGACATAAAGCAGGAAATGCGTCGCGCGCGCGAGCGCCTTGAGCGTCGGGCTCATGCCGGCCGGCAGCGGCGGAACGGGATTGACGAGCCGCCACAGCACGCGCGCCACGCTGAGGACCAAAATCGTCAGCCCGATCGATTTGTGGGTCTGGGCGAGGCCGAATTTTTCCGGATCGCTGTTGGCCATGTCGGCGAAGGTGAGGCCCAGCACGATATTGGCGATCACGCCCGCCGCGATCAGCCAATGCAGCGTCATGGCGACGCCGCCATATCGCAGCTCCGAATTCTTCATGGACATCTATTCGCTCTCCCGTTGGAACATGGCCTCGATGATGAGGTGGATGTCGTCGCCCACCAGCGGCTCCCAGATCATGCCGGTCATGCCGAAATCGCTGCGCTTGATGGTGGCGCTTGCCTCGAAGCCGAGCACGCGCGAATCGTCGAGCGGATCGCTCTCGGTGCCGGTGAAGGTGACGTTCAGGGTCACCGGCCTGGTGACGCCGCGGATGGTGAGATCGCCGGTGATGGTGCCGTGGCTTGCGTCGCTGCGCGTAAGCGCGGTCGATTTGAAGGTCGCTTCGGGGAATTTCGTCGTATCGAAGACGGAATCGCCCTTCAGCGTGTCGTTCAATCGCGCGGAGGGCGTGTCCACACTCGCCGTGTCAATCGTCACGGAAACGGCCGAGTGCTCCGGCGCGCCCGCATTGAAATTCAGCGTGCCGCTCATCTTGTCGAAGCGGCCGTAATATTCGGTCAGCCCCAGATGGCGGATGGAGAACAGGATCTGGCTGTGCGCGGTCTCGAGCCGGTAGGCGCCGCTTTCGGCCTGGGAGGCGTCCATGCTGACATCGCCGGCCGCGGCCGGCCCGGCCAGCAGCGCCGAAAAACAAATGAAGGCAATGCCCAGGCGCATCATGACCTCCGGCCGATCCGTGCCCGGCGAATATACCGGCCTTGACGGCGTCGTGTCGCGGTTTCCATAGTCGGTCCCGATAGAAATCGGATGACAGCGTTGAGCGAAGCCAAGGCGCCCCTCCGCCCGGGGCGGAATCTGGATTATCCGTTCGAAACGCGCCCCGAACTGGGCGCGACCATCGAGATCGCGCCGGGCATCCATTGGGTGCGCATGCGCCTTCCCATGCAGCTCAATCACATCAATGTGTGGCTGCTCGATGACGGCGACGGCTGGACCATCGTGGATACGGGCATCCGCGACCAGACCACAAAAGACGCCTGGAAAACCCTGTTCGCGGGCACGATGGGCGGGCGGCCCGTTCGCCGCGTGATCGTCACGCATCTTCATCCCGATCATGTGGGGCTGGCGGGCTGGCTTGCGCGCAAATTCGACGTGATGCTGTGGATGACGCGCACCGATTATCTTCTCTGCCGGGCGCTGGTGGCCGATACGGGCCAGGAAGCGCCGCCCGAGGGGATCAAGTTTTATAAAGCCGCCGGTTTTCCCGAAGAGGCCATCGAAACCTACAAGACGCGCTTCGGCGGATTTGGCCTCGGTGTTTACAAGCTGCCGAGTTCCTATCGCCGCATCGCCGACGGCGAGAAGATCGAAATCGGCGGGCGCATCTGGGACGTGGTGGTGGGGCGCGGGCATGCCCCGGAGCATGCGTGCCTGTGGTGCCGCGAATTGAACCTCATCATCTCCGGCGATCAGATCCTGCCGCGCATTTCCTCCAATGTGAGCCTCTTTCCGACCGAGCCGGAAGCCAATCCGTTGCAGGACTGGCTCGATTCCTGCGCGCATCTACGCGATCTTCTGCCCGCCGATATTCTGGTTCTGCCCTCGCACAACGAGCCGTTCCGCGGCGTGCGGTTGCGCTTGCAGGAACTGATCGACGATCACGAATCCAACATGGAAAAATTGCTGGAACTCTGCGCCGAGCCCAAACGCGCGGTCGATTGCTTTCCGGCGCTGTTCCGGAGCCGCATCACGAGCGGCAATTTCGGCATGGCAACGGGCGAGAGCCTCG